>CAYUJA010000104.1:0-6330 GCA_964444875.1 uncultured Acidimicrobiaceae bacterium
GAGGTATCGACGGTGCGGCGCATGCAGGTGCCACGGCTAGCGGCGGGCACTGCCAGGAGGTTCTCGGATCGGGCATCGACGTCGTGTACCCCAAGAGCCACAAGGCGCTGTATGCATCGGTGCTCGATACCGGGGGAGCGGTGATGTCCGAGTTCCCTCCAGGCACGCCACCCGAGGGTTGGCGTTTCCCGACACGCAATAGTCGAAACCTATTGCAGGCTCGCCTCGGCGACGAGTCAACACCGAATCTGGTCGAGAGTGATGCAATGACCCCCTGAACTCGCAGCCGCTATGGGCGGATGTCGCAGCGGCCTAGAGTGATGTCACAGCGCATTCATGCCCAGGTCTACCTCTGTTCCATCACACAATCTTGTGGGCCGCGTGTTTGGCCCCAGTAGACGCTGCTAGGCGTGGACCGGCTTGACCGTGAAATCTCCCCGCCCTAGGGTCGAATGACACTAGGGCGGAGGGTTTATGAGTGAGAAGTTCGATGTCGTGGTAATCGGTGCCGGTCTCGGTGGACTCACAGCCGCCGGGTACCTCGCAAAGCAGGGTCGAAGCGTGCTTGTCCTCGAACACCACACTGTTCCGGGCGGCTACGCCCATGAGTTCAAACGCCGCGGATACCGCTTCGAGGTTGCCCTCCATGCCCTCGACGGGGCAGGCCCGGGCGGATGGGCGTACCAGCAGTTGGCCGACCTCGAGGTCTTCGACCAGGTCGATTTCCGCCGGATGGATCCGTTCTACACGGTTGAGTTTCCCGATCACAAGGTCGTCGTCCACGCCGACCTTGTCGCGTACGAGGCCGAGTTAATCAGCCACTTTCCGAATGAGGTCGACGGGATCCGGTCACTCATCGATGCGATGGTCAGGACTTTCTTCGATGTCCGACGCTTCGCTTACGACGGGGAGAACGCACGACGGCCAGCCTTCTCCGGTATCCCGAACTCCTATCCGCACATGATCGCTGCCATGGGCCAAAGTTGGGAGGAATTCATGTCTGCCCACATCGAGTCCGAGGAGCTTGCCTCCGTGTTCTCCAGCTTGTGGGCGTACTACGGGCTTCCGCCGAGTCAGCTGAACGCGGCGACGTTCATCCTCCCGTGGGTCAGCTACCACTTGTACGGCGCTTACTACCCCGAGGGCGGCAGCATGGCGATGAGTCGGGCCCTCGGGACGACGATCATGAAGTACGGAGGAGAACTCCGCTATCGACAGGATGTCGACGGCATTGAGGTCGTTGATGGCAAGGCTGTTGCCGTTACAACGACGAAGGGCCTGCGCGTCGAGGCTGACCTCATCATCAGCAACGCCAACCCAAACGACACGATGCTCCGCTTCATCGGCCCCGATCATCTCCCCGATGGGTATGCGCGAAGCGTGAAGGAAGCAACAGATCGTCCAGCGCTTGGAAGCCTCGTCGTGTACCTCGGCCTCGAGAAGGATCTCATCGCTGAAGGTTGGCCGTATCACGAGCTGGTCCTCTCAACGACGTACGACCTCGAGGACGACTACGCCGCAATGCGCGAAGGCCGGTGGGAGGACGTTGGGCTGATCATCTCCCACTATGACCATGTAGACCCGACGTGCTCCCCTGAAGGCTCCAGCGTGATGTCGATCACGACCCTTGCTTCATGGGACTACGCAGACCAATGGGGCACGCATGGCGATCTCGACGACTACAGCGACAATGAACGGTATCTCGAGATCAAGGACGCTGCTGGCCAAACGCTCGTCAACCGTGTGGCTGAACTCATCCCGGGCCTAAAGGAATCGATCGTCCACATCGAGATCGGAACGCCTATCACGAACTGGCGATACAGCCTCAACCCGTCCGGCAGCATCTACGGCTCCGAGCAAACCGTCGAGAACATGTACATGAACCGACTGAGTGAACGTACCCCTATCGAAAACGTGTTCCTCACAGGAGCGTGGGTGTTCGGCGGTGGAATGAGTGCAGCCATGTTGTCGGGGCGAAGCGTCGCACGCCGAGCCGACAGCTATTTCGCAGGAGAGTCGGCAGACAGTCTGTTCGCCCCTGATCTCGAACCAGACGCTGACGACCAACCTGTGATCCTTGAGGATGAGCGGCGGCTATCGACGCCGGTAGCTACCACAGCGCCGACGCCCCGATCGAGCCACACCCTCACCGCAGCGGTGAGCGGCAGGGAAATCGACTTCGCAAGCCCTGGATTGCCCACCGTGCTCGTGTTCCACGATCAAGACTCGGCGAAGGCAGGAGCGGCGGCAGTCAGCGCAGTCCGATCCGAGCACGAGGACGCGGCGAGCGTCACCGTTGCGAATGTGGTCGATCTTCAATCGGTGCCAAAACTGTTCCGTAAGTTCGCGGAGACCTCCATGCGCAAGTCCTATGCACGAGCAGAAGAGGGGCTTTCCGAAGGGAACCGCGCGGAGGACTACGTCGTCATCCTTCCGGATTGGGACGGATCAGCGACGCAGGAGTTCGGGTTCTCAGACATGGGAGAGGACATCGGTGTTGTCGTATTGGATACCAATGGCGGAATTGCCGGGTTCCACCGAGGCGACAATGCCACCGACGAGGCGCTCGAAGACCTGCGGCGACTAGCGGATTGAGGTGCCGTCGTATCCACGCGGCGATTCGGAATGCTGCACCTTCGGTGCGCTGATCTCATAGACCAGGCGTACGGGACTATTCGCGTAGCCGGTCGAATCGACGAGTTTCTTCAGCGCATTGGTACCGACATCCTCGTCGACTAGACATCGTTGCCACAACTAGTGACTGGACTGGACGAACCTCCCGCCCATATCCGGTGTGGATCCAGGGGGCCATTGCAACGCTTCGGCGGTCTGTCTGACGGTGCCGATCATTCAGGGGTCTGCTGCTGGAGGTTCCCGACGAGGAACCGCATCATCGCTGGCCTCTCCGATGTCCTTCTCGTCGTCGAGGCAGGTCTCAAAGGAGGCGCCCTGATCACCGCAAGGATCGCGCTCGATTACGGGGTACCCGTGTACGCCGTCCCAGGAGACGTCGACCGCATCGCATCTGTCGGCACGAACCTGCTGATCCGTGACGGCGCGTTCCCCATCTTCGGTTCGGGCGACCTCACCGAGGTGCTCAGCCTCCTCGAACCGCTGTACACGTAGCGAGGCCATCGCCGCAGGAAGTGTCTTTAGAACCTCGCTGTCTCCGAGCATCCGAGGGCCAACAGCCGGTGGATGCCGCGTCGGGTTAGTGCAGCGATGCGGCGATGTAGTCCTTCAGTTCGCGCAGGGTGCTCTTCTGTGCCATGTCCATGGCGACCCGCTTTGCGTCTGCCTCTGTACCGTCCGGTCCAACGAGGTTGGTCGCTAGTAGCGGAATGAGATCCTCTTGTAGTCCGCTCAAAGGCACGTCGAACTGCTCGGTGGCGGCGAGGGCGGCCGGCCCAGGCTGGATCACAGGGATATCCGTACGCGGGGTCGTTCGCGATAGCACGTCTTCGAACGTCGGTGCGACGGCCGTCCGAGCGCCCAGCACCCCAGTCGTGGGGTCGAGTCCGTACCAGCGCAGGAGAGTGGCGAGTACCGAGGTGTGGTCGTACTCGTGTGGCATGCCGGAGCGGAACACGGTTCGCTCGTCGATCCAAGGCGAGGCGAGGATGGTCGGGACGCGCACACCGAGGCGATCGAAGGTGAACCCCGATGTGCCAACCGTGGCATCGGGTCGGACAGCCGTCGGCGGCGGAACTCTGTCCAGTGTTCCCCCGTGCTCGTCGAAGGTCACGATGAGCAGGGTCTTCTGCCATGCCTTGGGATCGGCGGTGAGGCTGGCATACACCTGGGATAGGAACTGCTCTCCGGGTGCCAGATCGGCAGGCGGGTGATAGCTGTTGCCATTTCCGAAGATCGACCAGTACCACGCTGGTTCCAGATAGCTGAACGAGGGCAGTGCGCCCGCCCGGGCCGCCGTGTGGAAGTCGTCCATCTTGTGCATGTGTTCGCCGACCGACGGGATCTTGTCGATGGCGCTGAACTGGAACTGGGTGTAGGGAATGGTCTCGGGGAGATGTTGCGAATCGAACGCCGGCCACATGTCGTGGTAGTAGATGGCCCAGTCCGTCTTCCCGGCGGCGGTCAGAACGTTGAAGATGGTGTCACAGGTGAAGGGCGTGAAGTTCTGATTGTCCACGTAGCCCTGTGACGTCCCGCACAACGAGAAAGCGCGGTTGGCATTGGTCTGCGTAGGTATCGAAGCGAACCATCGATCGGACACGGCAAATGCTTTCGCCAAGCCGTTCAGCACAGGGAGCTGGCCTGGTGTATACGATTGCATGATCTGCAGTGTCTTCTCCCAGGACCAAAGTCCGGAGTCGGCTCTGTCGTAGAAGTCCTGAAGGAAGCCCCTCATCGTCGGATTCGCACCGGACGCTGGTGTCTTGGTCTCGAATACCTGGACGTTCACATGCTCGAACACCTCATGTGGATCGAGATCCGGCACGTTGAGACCCTGGCTGTCCTGGACCTTCGTGATCGGGAAGTCCTCGTGCTTGGTACCGAACTCCCACACCAACGGGTTCGTGAAATCGATCCCTTCATAGAGACCGTCGTATGTCGGGTTCCCTGTGGTCGGTGCGGGGATGTTCCTGGCCGGGGTGTTCCCCTGGTCTGCATACAGCCATCCGAGGACGTTATCGAGTGACCGGTTCTCGAGCATGAGGTGGACGACGTGCTCGATCTGTGGCAGGTAGCTGGTTGACATTCTGTTGTCTCCCCTTCGTTGTCGCCGCCATCGGATGGATGCTCGGCCGCCTGACTGTACCCGGCAACCTACACGGGCCTGACTGAAATTGGAAGATAGAAAACGGGTCCACCGCGCACAGGTGCTTCTCCGCGCCGTCTCCCGCTCGCCAGCCTGCGGATGCTCATCGAGATGTTCTCCGCTGACGGGGCGCGGACCGCCGAGCGGTCGCCCACCTGAGCGGACTACATGCCAGCCGTTCTAGCCTTGGGCACCACAAAGGAACGCCGGTATGAGAGCCGGTGGGGCGATGAAAGCAGAAGACCTATGACTCCTGAGATCACGATGTACGGGGCGGACTGGTGCGCCGACTGCCGTCGAGCGAAGCAATACTTGGAGAAGCACGAGATCCCGTATACGCAGATCGATCTCGAAGCGCACCCCGAGCATATCGAGACGGTTATGAACTACAACGACGGCCGAAAGAACATCCCGGTGGTCGTGTTCGCCGACGGTACGCACCTCACCGAACCATCCGACGCCGACCTGGCAGCCAAACTCGGTCGTTGACGACGCGGCGGCAGTGCGCCACCATTGCGTCATGGACACTGTCACGATCTCGTCTCACGTCGACGACTATCTGGCGCGTGCACAGGACGTTCGTGGCCTGTCACCGCACACCATCGACGCGTACCGGCGCGACCTCGACGGCTTCACAGAGTTCGCTCGACGCTACGGCGCCACAGACATAGGCGATGTGGACCGCAAGCTGGTCAGGCGCTTTGCCGGGAACCTCTCCACGCGCGGTTACGCCGCCAGGTCCATCGCCCGCAAGGTCTCGGCCGTTCGGGCCTTCCTCGCCGACGAGGCCAAGCGTGGGTTCATCGACGCCAACCCGGCCGAGAACATCAAGCAGCCGAAGATCCCCGGTTCGCTCCCTCGCGCCATCCCGCAGGGCGCGTTGTCGGGTGTACTCGACACGATCGATGGAGGCGAACCCG
Source organism: uncultured Acidimicrobiaceae bacterium (assembly GCA_964444875.1). Classification (GTDB taxonomy): domain Bacteria; phylum Actinomycetota; class Acidimicrobiia; order Spongiisociales; family UBA5794; genus JAMBLL01. The sequence continues at coordinate 5,701 of CAYUJA010000104.1, forward strand.
TCGATCTGCGTGACAGGGCGCTGCTCGAGATGCTGTACGGAACCGGTCTGCGTGTATCTGAACTAGCGGCACTCACCGTCGAGTCGGTGACGTCCGGGCCGTTCGTGAGGGTGCGCGGCAAGGGGTCAAAGGACAGGACGGTCCCGATCCCTGGCCAGGCCATGCGGGCGATCGAGCGGTACCTGGCCTATGGCCGTCCGAACCTCCTAGCCGGTGGCCACCTCGATGCTCTCTGGATAGGTGTGCGTGGAGGGGCCCTGGGCACCAGAGGTGTGCGCAGGGTGGTCCGAGCGCGTATCGGCTCGTTCCCTCACGCTCTGCGGCACTCGTATGCAACGCACTTGCTCGAGAACGGTGCCGACCTGCGTTCGGTGCAGGACCTTCTCGGCCACTCCGAGCTTGCGACGACCCAGATCTACACGGCCGTCACCAGGTCTCACATGACAGAGACGTACGAACGAAGCCATCCGCGGGCGTAACCACGGTGCCGGAGGCCCGCGGGTACGCATGTGTGCGAGGTACACTCGGCGCATCACACACGTCCACTGCAATCCCGTGTGGTGCATCTGCGCGAGCAGATGTTCGGGGCTCGAAGAGTGGGCGGAAGCAACAACCCGAATCAAGGAGAAA
>CAYUJA010000105.1:0-6329 GCA_964444875.1 uncultured Acidimicrobiaceae bacterium
GGTACATGGATACACCACGCAATCAACCGTCACACGGCCTCCGAGTCGTACTACGAGGATCAGCGGATAGGCGAAGGCCTGTCTGTAGATCGACGATCTCAGAGCCCCCTCTGGACCTCGTTCCTCGGCCCATCTCCCCCGGAGGACCGGGGGAGAGATCCCTTCTTGTTCCTCCCTCACGGAGTGGGGGAGGTGCCGAGCTTGCGAGGCGGAGGGGGCCAATCAACCCCTATCCGCGCATCCTCTACGTACTACGTGACTCGTATTGCGTATTTCGCCACATCCCGCTCAGATCGGAAGAGCGAGTATCCCGACATCGCGTATTCGGTCGAGCAACCATCTGTGAATGCACCGGTCAAATGAAGTGTCGGGGTAGTGTTCTCCCAATGATTTCCTCCCAACCTGCCGCACATCTCCAGATCGGCAGTCCGATTCCGATCCTGGTGAAGATTGCTCTCGCCCTTGTTGTCGTCGTCATCGGAACAGTTGCGCTGTCTGGTGCCGCAGACGCATCCGACATACCCGAGACCATGAGCAGTTCCGACCCTGTGATCGCAGGCGAGGTCGCAACGGACTTCCCCATCGACTATCTCACCGTCAAATGGTTCGCATCCGATGCGGTGATGGAGAGCTACGACGAGGAGGGTCTCGAACCGTTCGGGGCCGTTCGATTCCTCAACGACGGTTCATGGGGAAACTGGATCGCCTTCGTTCGTGACGGAGCTGAGGCACCGGGACTATGGACGAGTGCCCTCATTCCTGGCTTCGACGCCGGCACGTATGAGATTCGAGGGCTACCTCAGTGGGCGAGCGACCCTGTTGCGACGGTGATCAACACGACAGACGGCCCAGCGTCGGACGCCCAACTCAACCATGCTGTCGAACCACTGCAGGACTGTGTATCACGCGCTGAGTGGGGAGCCGATGAGTCGCTCCGCTACGAGGACGGTGACACCAACGGGGATGAACTGTGGCCGCCGACCTTCTACCCGGCCCAGCTGATCACCGTCCATCACACGGCAGACTGGAACGGCACCGACGATCCTGCCGCCCTCGTGCGTGCAACGTACTACTCGCATGCGATCGTCAACGGGTGGGGAGACATCGCATACAACTACCTGATCGATGAAGCTGGGAGGGTGTACGAGGGGCGTTGGTCGGGAAGCACGAGCACACCGTGCAGCGAAGGTGGCGACGGCGCTGACTTCGCCCACGACGCGGATGGATTGCTCGCAACGGCTGGTCACACGGCCTACCACAATCAGGCGAACATCGGGATCGCCGTGCTCGGTCTGTTCGCTGACAGCTCTGAGTTCGAGTACCCACCAACCATCGAACCCGTCGGACCCACGGACGAGGCGATCGCCTCCCTCGAGGACATCCTCGTCAACCTGACGCGGCGTCACGCGCTCGACCCGGTTGGCACCGTCGACTACTACAACCCGGTCTGGGATACGACCGAGTACGGGGCCAACGTCATCGCCGGACACCGAGACTTCCGAGCGACCGCGTGCCCGGGAGCGTTCCTCTACGCCCAGATGGTCGAGATACGCGAAGCCGTCGCCGCACGTGTGGATCTTCCCCTGATCGTCGTCACCATCGACCCGTTCGTTGCCCAGGCGAATGGACCCGACGGATACACGGGTGGCCTGTGGGGTGTCGAGGAAGGTGATCCAGACTCCGGACCGGTCGCTCTCACATTCGACGCTCCCGCCACGTTCCCGTTCGGTGACACCCTCGTGACATGGACGGGAGAGAGCGAAGGCGGAAGAGTCGGGACGGCGAGCCAGACCGTTCGCGTCGTGGACACAGAACCACCGGATCTGACTCTTCCTGACGACATCCTGAAGGAGAGTGCGGGGAGCGCTGTGTCCGTCACGCTAACGGCGACCGCGTTCGATATTGTGGACGAGACCGTTCCCGTCATGTGCAGTCCGCCATCTGGATCCGTCTTCCAACCCGGTACGACAGAGGTGACGTGTAGTGCGTCCGACAGCGCGGGTAACGTCAGTTCTGGTGGTTTCTCCGTTGTGGTCATCGACTCAGACCCATTCACCGATGTCGGGGATTCGGTGTTCGGAACAGATATCGCATGGATGGCCGCCGTCGGCATCACAAAGGGCTGCAACCCACCGGCCAACACCCGATTCTGCCCGGACGCACCTGTCACCCGCGGACAGATGGCAGCGTTCCTCACGCGTGCCGTCCACCTCACAGATCGCCTGAGCAACCCGTTCGTTGACGACGACGGTTCGCTATTCGAAGCTGACATAGAACGACTCGCAGCGGCAGGCATCACCAAGGGCTGCAACCCGCCGACGAACGACCGGTTCTGTCCCGATGCGACGGTAACCCGCGAGCAGATGGCAGCCTTCCTCGTTCGAGCCCTCGGGTACTCGGACAACGGCGGCGGCGACCTGTTCACAGATGATGACAGTTCGATCTTCGAGGCGGACATCGATCGCCTTGGTACCGCCGGCGTGACGAAGGGGTGCAACCCACCATCGAACACTCGCTTCTGCCCAACGGGCAAAGTTACGCGTGGCCAGATGGCGGCGTTCCTCCGCCGGGCGCTCGGGTAGGAACGATGGACCAGGCCAATCGTCGCGCAGCCAGAACAACAGATTCTGTAAGAGTTCGCTATAGGCTGCACCCTTGAAACAGGAGCATCGATGAAGAACACAACTCTCGTGATACTGACCCTCGTCCTGGGTTTCTCTTTCGTCCTACCCGCTGGGGCGTTCGCCGTCGATCTGCCCCCCGGTGGGTCGTTCATCGACGATGACGGGAACATCCACGAGGGAAATATCGAAGCGATCGCCGCAGAGGGCATCACGAAAGGGTGCAACCCTCCTGCAAATGACCGGTACTGCCCGGAAGATTCGGTCACTCGCGGTCAGATGGCTGCGTTTCTGGTTCGGGCCCTCGACCTACCTGCCACGTCCATGGAGTTCTTCACCGATGTCAGCGATTCGATCTTCGCAGTGGACATCAACAAGCTAGCAGCGGCCGGCATAACCAAGGGTTGCAACCCTCCGACGAACGACCGCTATTGCCCGGACTCCAAGGTCACTCGCGGTCAGATGGCTGCGTTCCTGGTGCGCGGATTCGGATACACCGATGCCGGCGATGGAGACCTGTTCACCGATGATGACTCTTCCGTGTTCGAGGCCGACATCGACCGTCTCGGCACCGCTGGCGTAACGAAGGGGTGCAACCCGCCGGACAACACGCGGTACTGTCCGGACTCCACGGTCAAGCGCGATCAGATGGCATCGTTCCTCGCCAGAGCACTCGGCTTGAGCCCGATCGTGCCTCCACCGCCACCTTCGCCTCCACCTCCACCTCCACCTCCACCGCCCCCGCCCGATGTTCCCCCACCAACGCCTCCTCCTGTCGAGAATCCCGAGGTCTACGCGATCGGCGACTCCGTCATGCGCGGTGTGTCGTGCAATCCGTATCTCGCTGACTACCCCTGCTACTCGCCGAGCCAGAATCTCGAGGACTCGATCGAGAACCTGCTATCGGACGCGACCGTGTCGAGGCAGTTCAGCGAAGCTGATGATGTTCTCTCAGCATGGCTCGCAGCGGGAAACGATCCCGACGTGATCGTGATCCACCTCGGAACCAACGGGCCGCCAACATCCAGCCAGTTCGCCGACGTCATGGCGGTTGCCGAACCCGATGACCGCGTGCTGTTCCTCACAGCCAAGGTGGATCGGTGGTGGGAGTCGGACACGAACAATGTGCTCCAATCGAATGTTGACAAGTACTCCAACGCTGAACTGGTCGACTGGTACACCGTGGCCACGGCGAAACTCGACATGGCGTCTATCGATCCAACGTACGGTGCTCACCTGTGGACATCGAGTGCCAGGGACATCTACATCGACTTGATCGCCGACTCGATCGCCAACCCGTAGGTCCCGGCTCCAAAGGTGAGTCCGGCTCAGGCACTCGCGTCGAGGTTCAGTCGTCGGCGACCCACATGAGGGCTCTCGCCGCCGGCAATTGCTCGCTCCCGTTATCCTCGCCGTCATGAGGTTTCGACGGTTGATGGCGGTCGTGTTTGCATTCGGACTCGTTGCTGCCGCTTGCAGCAGCAGCCAGGAGATCAAGGCTCGCAACTGCAGCGACGTCGCCGATCAAACGATGGGACTGTTCCAGCGGTTGATCGACGGCGTTGACAGCGAGTTCGAAGACATGACCATCGAGGAGTTCATTGCCAGCGGGGGTGACCTGCCCTCGGTCGACAGGTTCACGCAAGACGCTGCCCAGGTCAACCTGATCGGTACTCAGCTGGGCTGCACCCAGCAACAGATCCAACAGGAAGTTCTCCAACGTATCGATGAACTCGAAGCCTCGACCGACCTCGGTCGTTTCCTCATCGACGCGATCCGCACCGGCGGCCTCTAGGGTTCGGCGCCGAAAGCGGCAGGGTCTACAACCTTTTGCTGGAGCGGGCTCAGCCGTTCCCGTCCCAGCCGGAACCGTCCCCGGTTCCGCCGTCGTGGCTCGTGCCCGGATTCCCGCCCATGTCGGTGCCGCCTGTGGTGCCGGTGTCCTGGCCCATCGTTCCGCCGGGGTCTTCGCCCACGGTGGGGTCCTGGTCCATCCCAGGATCAGTGGACATGTCCGGGCCGCCGGTTGTCCCCTGGTCTCCCTCCATGGAGCCGCCGTTGGTGGACGTTCCTCCTGGAGCTTCGTTCATGGTGCCCTGGTCTCCCTCGATGGAGCCGCCGTTGGTGGACGTTCCTCCTGGAGCTTCGTTCATGGTGCCCTGGTCGGTTCCCGGCGTCATCTCATCGTTGCGGGTGTCGCGTACCTGGTCGGTGTCGTCACCCGGTGAGCGGTCGTCGGGTGCTCCGTCGTCGTTCGGCATGATGCCGGTCACCGGGTCGCCGCCGCGGTCTGTCATCTCACCGGTGCCTGGTCGGGTCGGAGTGTCGAGCGTCGGTGGCACAGTGCCTATGTCCGTGTCTGTGTCGGCGAGCGGATGGTCCATGCCCATGCGGTCCCTGGCCTCCATCCAACGGGAGCGCAGATCTGGCGGGTCACCGGCGTCGACGATGGCGGTATCGGCCTCACGAAGGACACGCTCGACGTCCGTATCGGAGAAACCCCTGTCGTGCATCGCGTCGGCCTCGTCGAGGCGGTGCCTGGCAGCGACGGTGGGGTCGACGACGGAGCGCAGATCCTCGGTGATTTGCTTGACCGGGTACAGCGCATCACCAGGGACGCTGGTCTCGGCAGCGACCGCAACGGCGGCCGGCGACAGGACCGTGGCGACCGCTACGAGGGCGGCGAGCCGGCGGCGCAGACGCAGCGACACGGGCACTGCAACACCAGATGTGGCAACAGGTGGCGTCTTCAATGCAGCAGAGATGGTCGAGAGCTGCCGGTGACGGGTGTCGTCGGTCATCTCGATCCGGTAGGCGCCCTGAAGGCGTGCAGTGAGTTGTCCGTCCGCTGTCATGGTCGAACCTCCACCCACTCAGACGCCGCGGTATCCGAAGATTCGATGGGGGTGAGCAGTTTCTTCAGCCGTCGCTCCGAGCGAGCGGCCGACGCGTACACCGCCGCACGGTTCGAACCGAGGATGTGGGCGATCTCATCACCGGAGAAACCGAGTACGTGTTTGAGCACGATGATGCTGCGTTGCTGTTCGTTGAGTTGGCCGAGCGCCTCCTCGAGTTCGGGGTCGAGGCTCACACAGGTGTCCGTGTCGGGGGTCGCTGTCTCGGGGAGGTGCTCCATCGGCTGCTCCGGATGCCGTGTGCGGCGTCGTACCTCATCGAGGCAGTTGAATCGCACGGATCGGTAGAGCCATGCACGCAGCGCCCTGCCGTCCCCCCGGAACGACGACGCCGTGCCCGCTAGCTCGAGGAACGCTTGCTGGACGGCATCCTCGGCTGCCTGGCGGTCGCGCAACATCCCGTAGGCGTACGACACGAGCCGGTCGGCCATGACGCGGTGAAGATCCGAGAACGCCCGGTCTGAGCGTTCCCGGATCCCCCCGACGAGAGCGTCGAGATCTTCCAATCGAACAACCACTTCAGAAAGATACCGGTATCTCTCCTCAGTGGTCTGAGCCTCCCCGGCCCGCCATCGAACCCATCGAGTCTGTGGAACCCATGTTCCCCATCGAGTCCGTGGAACCCATGCTGTCCATGTTCCCCATCGAGTCCGTGGAACCCATGTTCCCCATGTCCTGGTCGTCGACGGTGCCGTCGTCGCCATGGACCTGATCCATCACCTGGTCGGTGTCGTGGATCGTGTCCATGGTCTGGTCGCGGACCTGATCCATCACCTGGTCGGTGTCATGGACG
>CAYUJA010000106.1:0-6286 GCA_964444875.1 uncultured Acidimicrobiaceae bacterium
GAAGAGGTCACGAAGTCATACGGGAAGATGGGTAAGTCCCTCAAGAACTCGGTAAGCCCTGACGACATCTTCGAGGAATACGGTGTCGACACGCTTCGCCTCTACGAGATGTTCATGGGGCCTCTCGACACGTCCCGTCCATGGTCGACAAGGGACATCGTTGGCGTGTACCGGTTCCTTCAGCGGCTGTGGAGGAACTTCATCGATGAGGACACCGATGGCGTGCTCGTATCTGAAGAGCCGTCCGACGGTGATCTCCAGGTGCTTCTGCACCGTACGATCGAGGCTGTGACGAACGATATGGAGAACCTGCACTTCAACACCGCTGTTGCGAGACTCTTCGAACTCAACAATGCGCTCGTTGCAGAGACGAAGGTGCCGTCGGACATAGCTTCCGTCCTGCCACGGCTCCTCTCGCCACTCGCCCCCCACATCAGCGAAGAGCTGTGGCACAGGATGGGAATGGACGGGTCCGTGGTGACGGCCTCGTGGCCGACGTACGACCCGACGCTCACGGCCGAGGACATGGCGACGATGGTCGTCCAGGTCAACGGAAAGGTGCGCGACCGCATCGAGGTGCCGATCACGATCTCGGAGGAAGCCGCTGTTGCCATCGCTCTGGCGTCAGAACGTGTTCTCATCCACACGGGAGGTGCTGAGCCACGGAAGGTGATCGCACGGCTCCCGAACATCCTGAGCCTCGTGGTGTGACCGTTCTTGCAGCGATCGCGGCGCAGCGTAGCGGTATCGAGAGGTTCGACCTTCCTCTCGATGGTGTCGAGCTCGTGCCCATGCCCCCGATCGTCGAGAAGGCGCTCGGGCCCCGGGTTCAGGCGATCGCCATCATGCGGACGGTCATGGTGAACCCGGCCCTGTTCGACCGTGTGATCGCGGGTGACGAACCAGAACTCCTCGCACACGAACTGATCCATGTAGCCCAGTGGGAGGACGACGGTGTCGGCACGTTCTTGTGGCGCTACCTCCAGGACTACACACGGCTGCGTTTGCTCGGTGCGAGCCATGATGCCGCGCATCGTGGGATCGGGTACGAGTATCAGGCCTACACCGGGTCGCGTCGGATCGTGGACGCCCTTTCGTGACGGCCCCGCCGCCCCCAGCGGGTTACCTACCTGTCGCGAGATGGCGTCTCCTCGACATCGTCGGGGTGTTCGGCGCCGGGATCGTCGGATCGGTGGTCGTCACGGCAGTCGTGGTCGCTGCCGGCATCGAACCGCTCGCTCCGTTGCCGTTCTCCCTCATCTTCGCCGGTCAGTCGGCAACGAGTTTCTTGGTGATGTGGCTGCTGTCGAGGACCCGCGGGTCGGGTTCACTTTCGGCTGATTTCGGGTTGATCGTTCGGGGATCAGACTGGTGGGGTGTTCCCGCCGGTATGGCCCTCCAGGTCGCCATCGCCGTTGCGACCGCACCGCTGATCATCTGGCTGTTTCCCGATGGCGCACCGGAACAAGGGATCGCAGAGATCGCGGGTCAGTCCCGGTCGGTGGTGGACCAACTCGCGGTGGTGATCGCTGTCGCCGTCGCAGCGCCGCTCATCGAAGAGATGCTGTTCCGGGGCATGCTGTTGTCATGGCTGACGGCCAGGATGCACGTGTGGGTGGCGATCGTGGTGTCTGCCGCGGTGTTCTCGGGCGTCCACCTGCTCGACCCGAACGCGATCGCTGTGATCCCAGGGCTGTTCCTCATCGGTGTCGCTCTGGCATGGGTCGCGATCAAGAAGGGTGATCTGTCGCTGGCGATCGCGGTGCACAGTGGCATCAACCTGCTCGCTGCCATCGGCATCCTGTACGGTGCGGATCTCCTCGAGTGGTCGGACCAACAACTCCAACAACTCGAGGGCATCATCCACTTCTTCCCGTTCTAGCGTCCGGCAGAGAGCCGATATTTCGCTGTGGTGGACGCCAGAAGCGTTTGAGGGCCGCGACCCTCTAGGAATGTGGCGGTGGATGCGGTACAACGTTGGTGCGGTGCGGTGACGGGGTACCGGTATGGCGCGAACTGCGGCCAATCTCCAGATGACGGTCGGTGGTATCGCGGTCTTGGTGCTCGTCGCGGGTGCTGCGTGGTTCGGGCTCGGCCCCGAGCCAGAGCCTCCGGCAACCCCTGTTCCGCCCGTTGAGGTCGAATCCCTTGCTCTGGTGGCCGTCCATGTGTCGGGGGCGGTGGCACAGCCCGGTGTTGTCATGGTCTCAGCCGACAGCAGGGTCGCTGATGCCCTCGCGGCTGCCGGCGGGGTGACGCGCGACGCCAACCTGTCCGGCATCAACCTCGCGGCGACGATCCGAGACGGTGACCTCATCATGGTCCCTCGTATCGGTAGTGCCAGGGCTACGCAAGCCCCGACGGGGACGGTTGGCATCGATATCAACCGATCTTCGGCATCCCAGCTCGAGCAGTTGCCAGGCGTCGGGCCCGTGCTTGCGGAACGGATCGTCGCGTACCGCGATGCGAACGGCTTGTTCGACGACGTCGAGGACCTGCTCGACGTTCCGGGCATCGGAGAGGCGAAGCTCGCCGGTATGCGCGATGACATCGCGAGTCCCTGAGGCGCTGCTTCCACCCGAAGCGGCAAGGTGGACCCTCCTTGCCGCAACCGCGACCGCTGTCGGCGTGGCGCTGGCGTGGCAGCCGCTTTCGCTGCTCGCTGTTGCGCTCGTCCTCGCTGTGGGCGCGGACCGTCGCGCCAGGCTTGTTGCCATCACAGCCGTGTTCTTCGTGGTACTCGGTATCGCTTCGGGGACACTTGCCGGTGCACGCCTGGAAGCGACGCGCCGGGCGGTGGTTCCCGACAGGACGGCTGCGTTGGTGTTCTCCCTGGTCGAGGATGCCTCGTCGAACCGGTACGGCGTTGCCGTAGGCGTTCCACGGTCCATCGACGGTGACCGGTGGAACGGACCGAGGCTGGCTGTCGTGGGTCTCGACGCGAGCATCGACGTCGGGGCTGTCGTGGAGGCGACGGGCAGCCTCCGCCCAGGGGTGCGCCGGGTCCGTGACGAGATCGTTGCAGGGACGTTCACGGTCACATCGGTCGACCAGGCGATGTCGACCACGAACCCCATCGTCGTGGCAGGGAACGCGATCCGTGCCAGGGTGCAGTCCACCTTCAACGGTGATCGCAGGTCCGACGGCCTCAGTTCGGGCCTGTTGATCGGTGATACCCGCTTTCTCGGCGCCCACGACGTCGAGAACCTGCGCCGTGCCGGTCTGGCGCACTTCGTCGCGGTATCGGGGTCCAACGTTGCCGTGTTCATGATCGGGTGGTGGTTCGTGACCGCACCGCTGTCGATCAGGCCCAGATTCCGGGCTGTGCTGGGTTTGGTCGGTCTCGGCATCTTCGTGGTGGTCACGCGGTGGGAACCGTCCGTGGTGCGCGCCTCGGTGATGATGGCGGTGCCACTCGCCGGTGCGATGGTGTCGATCCCCGTCGACCCGTGGATGGCGCTCGGTGTGGCGGTGACCGTCTTGCTCACCGTGTCCGCGGACCTGTTGTGGTCCGTTGGCTTCCAACTGTCGGTGGCTGCAACCGTAGGTGTCCTTGTCGGCGTTCGAGTCGCCAAAGGCCGAAAACCACGCTGGCTGTGGACCTCGATACTCGTCACCGTGTTCGCTCAACTCGCTGTTGCTCCGATCATCCTCAGGGTGTTCGGGTCGGTGCCGCTGTGGGCGCCCGTCGCGAACCTGGTCGTCGCCCCGATCGTCACCGCCGCGACTGTCGCCGGTGGCGTGTCCCTCGTCGTAGGGGCCGTGGAACCGCTGGCGGCTCTTCTGTCCTCAGTTGTGCTGTTGATCGCCCAGTGGGCGTCACAGGGTCCCCAACTCGGTACTGCGGGGGTTGTGCTGGCGGTCGGCGTTGGCGGCATGGTCGCACACCGCTCGACGCGTACGCTTGGCATCGTCGTTGCCGTGATCGTCGCCGTTGGGGGATCCGGGGGAGCATCATCGTGGCCGGTCGTGCCATCGGTGACAGTCCTCGATGTGGGCCAGGGCGACGCCATCTTGCTCCAGGACCCGTCCGGTGCCGCGATGCTGGTCGACGGTGGTCCCGACCCCGGTGTGATCGATCGTGCGTTGCGAGACAACGGGGTGTCCAGGATCGACATCATCGTGGTCACCCATAGCGATGTGGACCACGTCGGAGGTCTCGCAGAGGTCGTGCAGGCGTTCGATGTCGGTGCCGTGTGGGTGAGTTCGTACATGGGGCGATCCGACCTGTTCGACGCGGTGAGGGATGTCGCATCACGCCGCCAGATACCCATCGTGGAGGTCGAAGCCGGGATGGGCACATCCATCGGTGGGATCAGGGTGGACGTCGTGAGCCCCGCACGGCGGTTCGCATCGGACAACGACGGCTCGATTGCCATCGTGGCGACGGCGGCGAGGTCCGTGCTCATCCCTGGCGACATCGAGGCGATCGCCCAGCGTGAACTTCCCGAGCTTCGACCAGACATCATGATCGTCCCGCACCACGGGTCGTCGTCGACCGACGATCGATGGCTGTCGCGGGTGGTCGGCGATGTTGCGATCGTCTCGTACGGGGACAACACGTACGGACACCCGAACCCGCTGATCATGGCAATACTCGAAGGCTCAGGTACCGAGATTCGCGAGACCTACGTCGAAGGGGATGTGACCGTCAGCCTGTCGAGCGACGGATAGCCGACCGCGAGGCTACATTGCACCCATGGGTTGGTACGCCATCATCGGGCCGCGTGAAGCAGGCGCAACGGAGCGAGAGCACATGCTCACGCGTGCCGCAGAGATATTTGCGGCAGAGGGCGTAGACGACCCGCACCGCGTCGACGTGCCTGGCAAGGGGCAAGGATCCGGCGACGACGGTGCCACCCTTCGAGACGCCGTCCAGTCGGTCGTGCCTGCCCTCCAGTCCGGTTCGCTGTTCGGTGGTAAGACCGGTGTGCTCGTCGTCGACAGCCAGCAACTCCTCAAGTCTGAGATCGATGCGATCGTCGAGATGCTGGACAACGCGGACCCGGATCAGGCTGTTGCGGTCTTTCTCGCCGCAGGGACGCTGCCTGCCCCGATCAAGAAGAAGGTCGATGCAGGTGGAAAGCTCGAAAGGGTCAAGGTCTCGACCGAGCGTGATGCAGCGGCCTGGATCGTCAACTACGCCAAAGCGCAGCACCTGAGGATCGACCAGCAAGCGAGAACCGAGTTGATCGCCACGTTCGGTTCGAACACGGCTCAGATGAAGAACGCGATCGATCAACTCGCGATCTCAGGGTCAACGATCTCGGCGAACGATGTGCGAGACAACTTCACCAATCGGCCAGACGAACCGCTCTGGTTCCTCGGTGACGCGATCATGGCCGGAAACGAGGGGGAGGCACTTCGCAGGCTCGCAGACTTTCTCCAGCACCAGCACCCGCTGATCCTGTTGTCCTACCTCGAAGGAGAGGTGAGGAAGCGGTCTCTCGCGGCGGTGTCGCCTGACTACGACTCGTTCGTTTCCGTGGCGAAGGCGAACCCGAACTCCTATGCGACCAAGAAGATCTGGCGTGACAAGACACGGGCCACCGGCGCAGGGCTTGCGCATTCCGTCACGGCGATCGCCAGGGCGGACCTCACGATCAAGACGATGCCCGAGGCGACGCACAGGGTCACGCTCGAACGCCTCACCGTTGCGATGTGTCACTGGATGAGCAGGTAGAGCCGTGACAGCCGGCCTTCGAGGCGGCCCGGTGTATCTCAACTCGCGCCTACTCTGTTCACATGGCCAACCATCCTGACATCGCATCGCTCGAATTCCTTGTCGGCACCTGGGAGGGGACGGGTGTCGGTATCTATCCGACCATCGACGACTTCTCGTACCGCGAGGAGATCTCGTTCGTGGCGCCTCCAGGAAAACCGTTCCTGCACTACTCACAGAAGACGTGGCGAGCCGGCGATCATCCGGATGCGGGTACACCGCTGCACACGGAATGTGGCTACGTGAGGCCCGTTGAAGGAGGGGGTGCGGAACTGGTGATCGCCCAGCCGTCGGGCGTCGTCGAGGTTCATACGGGGACCGTTGATGGTTCAACGATCAGTTTCACATCGGACCTGGTTGCACGAACGCGGACCGCCAAGGACGTGGCCTCCGTCGAGCGAACGATCACCGTCGATGGCGACGAACTCGGCTACGAACTCTGGATGGGAGCGGTCGGCCAACCCCATCAACTCCACCTGAAAGCAACGCTCCATCGCATATCTGACGGCTGACGGCTGACGGCTGTTTCCACCACGCGGCACAAGCTCCGGTGGCTGCGCGTTA
>CAYUJA010000107.1:0-6238 GCA_964444875.1 uncultured Acidimicrobiaceae bacterium
CCCCTGGCTCGCAAGCTCGCCCGTCCCTCACGGCAGGGGGACTGCTGCCATCGAGCAGGCATGAAACAGGTGCCACTTCGGACCACCCGATTTCCCTTGCTCTCACCGAACTGTCGGCTGATTCACACCTCGCACATCGTGGATCGAGGTTAGACGAAGAGCGCCGGGCGCCAGCCATCGACAGACGACACGAGCGCTACGGCGTCTGCGCTGAGAGCGTCCCGGATCGAAACGGTCCGTTCGGTGATCATGCCGTCCGCGATCAGATGGGCGCGCATCACACCTCCGAGCAGGCCATCGAGGACGGGCGGTGTAACCCAGGTGCCATCGATGAGGAAGACCACGTTCGCGTCGGTCGACTCGGTGACGTTCCCGACGCGGTTCACCATCAGCACATCGTCGCTGTCGGGATGCCTCTCGAGACGTACCACGCAAACCCTGCGATCTGTCGTCTTGTGGTAGATCCTCGGGTTGGAGTCGTCGATGGGTTCCGGATCGATAGACAGCGTCACGGGATCGACTGCCGGCCCTGGACCGTTGGCCCAACGTCTGGGTGCTTCCCCGACCGAGATCGACACGTGCCCGGCGGCGCCACAGGTGATACGTACCTGCGATGGTGCGACGAGCGACGATGCAACACCTGCGAGTTTCTGTTCCAGGCCAGCCCTGTCGAAGCCGAAACTCCAGTACACGGCGCTCGTCTCGAGTCGGTCCAGATGCGCTGAAAGCCAGTGCCAGGCGCCATCCCATCGGAGAGTCTCGATCAGATCCATCGGTGACACGTCGAACCGGAGAACCTCGAACTTGGCGACAGCCTCGTGGAACTCGTTGTCGACCGTCGAGTCCCACGTGACACCTCCACCGACTCCGTAACGCGCAACACCCTCTGCATCGTCGATCACCACCGTCCGGATGGCAACATTGAACGATGCTCCATCGAGTCCATCACCCGGTGGGATGAACCCGACCGAGCCACAGTACGCACCCCTGGGATCCTGCTCGAGGCCCTCGATGATCTTCATCGAGGGCGATTTGGGCACCCCTGTTACCGAACTGCTGGGAAAGAGCGCAGCGAACACGTCTGGCAGCGTGACGCCGTCGAGCAAAGTGGCTTCGACCGTCGACGTCATCTGCCACACGGTCCGGTATCTCTCCACGTTCAAGAGATCCCTGGTCGTGACCGTGCCCTCTCTGGCGACCGTGCCGAGGTCGTTCTTGATGAGATCGACGATCATCAGGTTCTGCGCCTTGTCCTTTCGAGATGCGATGAGTGCATCCTTGAACGCAAGATCCTCATCCATCGTCCTGCCCCTGGGTGCTGTGCCCTTCATCGGCTGGGTTTGGATATGGCTCCCCGACACCGTGAAGAACCTCTCAGGGGACACGGAAAGCACATGGGTGTCCCCGTGCCAGAGATGCGCTGCGTACCGGGGGCGTTGAGCGCACACGAGATCGTCATAGAACACCTCGGGATCACCGGTGAAGGCAGCGTAGAGCGGGAACGTGAGGTTGACCTGGTTCGTGTCGCCATCGAGGATGTGACGCTGAACCGTTCCGAATGCTTCGTCGTATTGGCTCCTGTCTATGCCAGGCCTCCACTGCGAGATCACATAGGCTCCCGATTCGGCCGGGTTGTGCACCGCACCCGGAACCTCCTCCCTGGTGGCGAACACGCCGAACCATGCGAGAACGTCGTGCTCTGGGTCTCGAACACTGAGTGCAGGGTCGAATGCGGCGGCTGCCTCGTAGGTGAGGTACCCGGCGACCCAATAGCCCTCACTGGCGCTCTTTTGTGCCGCTTTCAGAACGTCCGTGACCTCGTGAATCGCCCGCGCGGTCAACTCATGGACCGCGTCTGTGAGTACGAAGGACTCACCGTTGATGATGTCATCGAAGCGCGCACCGAACATGGCAGAAGCGTACGCGACTGAACGCGACATGTCGTCACGAATGTCGGCCAAGCCATCTATCGTTGAACTCTGACGAAAGGACCCGTATGCACATGCAGGACGATTTCCCTCTGCTCCTGAGCACGCTCTACGACAACGCAGTGTGGCAATACCCCCAACAAGAGATCGTGTCGGTCGAGGCCGACCGGTCGATCCACCGCACGACCTACGCCGAAACAGACGTCCGCGTGCGAAAGCTCGCGACGGCGCTGCGCGACAAACTCGGCACCGACGTCGGTGATGCCATCGGAACCTTCGCATGGAACAATCACCGGCACCACGAGCTCTACTGGGCAACCGCGAACACGGGACGGGTGTGCCACACACTCAACATCAGGCTCTTCGCCGACCAGCTCGAATACGTTGTCAACCACGGAGGGGACAAGGTCATCTTCGTCGACCCTGACCTCGCTCCCCTGCTCGCACCGATGATCCCGAAGTTCACCACGGTCGAACAGATCGTCATCATGGGCCCGACCGCCGAGGGCTCAGGGATCCCGGGTGCGATCGCATACGAGGACCTCATCGCCGACGTCGAACCGGTCACCGAATGGCCCGTCCTCGATGAGCGAAGCCCGATGATGTACTGCTACACGTCCGGCACGACGGGGAACCCGAAGGGCGTTGCGTACACGCAGCGTTCCACGTATCTCCACACCATCTCGAACCTGGCAGCGAACCCCATCGGGACCCACGACAACATCCTGCCCGTCGTACCCATGTTCCACGCTGCAGCATGGGGGTATCCGTACATGGCGGTCACGGTTGGAGCCAAGATCACGTACCCCGGCCCAGATCTGTCCGGTGCGGGGCTGACCAAGCTCTTCGTGGATGAGTGTGTCACGTTCTCTGCTGGCGTCCCGACGGTGTGGTTGGGGATCCAGCAGCATCTCGAGGCCAACCCCGATATCGACATCTCCCACATCTCGTATCTCTTCTGTGGCGGCTCCGCTGTGCCGCGCTCGATGATCGACTGGTTCGAGAAGAACGCAGGCGTGCGTGTCGTCCAGGGTTGGGGCATGACCGAGACGAATCCGGTTGCAGCCGCAGCGACGCTCAAGCCGTGGATGGAGGATTGGCCGTGGGAGGACCAACTCGATGTGCTCGAGACCGCCGGGAGGCCGATCCCAGGCCTCCAGGTCAAGATCGTCGACGAGAACTTCGAACCGCTCCCCCACGACGGGGAAGCGTTCGGTGAACTGCTCATTCGGGGCCCCTGGATCGCAGCTGAGTACTACAACGACCCGCGTTCGTCAGACTCGTTCGTCGACGGCTGGTTACGCACAGGCGATGTCTGCAAGATCACACCGGATGGTTACGTCAAGATCACAGACCGGGCCAAGGACGTCATCAAGTCCGGTGGGGAGTGGATCTCGTCCCTCGACGTCGAGAACGCGATCATGGCCCATCCCGGTGTCCTGGAGGCGACGGTGGTGGGTCTCAAGCACCCGAAATGGCAAGAGCGGCCAGTCGCTTTCGTCGTCGTCAAAGAAGGTGCCGACGTGTCCGGACAGGACATCAAGGACTTCCTCGAGGGGCGTATCGCCAACTGGTGGATGCCTGACGAGGTCATCTTCATCGAGACCATCCCCAAAACAGGGACGGGCAAGTTCGACAAGAAGGTCGTACGAGCCGAGTACACCGACCTGTTGATGGACTGATGAAGTTCACAGTTCACAGTTATCAGTTCACAGTGCTGTCGACTGATAACTGTGAACTGTGAACTGTGAACTAATCCCCCAATGACGAAGAGCGCCGCGGGCGACGGCGCTCCTCTACTGGCCGGGACTGGCGATCCCTAACCGAGTACTGAACCGAGTTCCTCTTCAGTTATCAACACCGATCGAGCTTTCGAGCCTTCCGATGGTCCGACGATGCCCTTGGCTTCGAGAATGTCCATCACACGTCCTGCCCTGGCGAACCCGATGCGCAGTTTGCGTTGGAGCATCGATGTGGAACCGAGTTGTGACCTGACGACGAGTTCGATCGCCTGGCGCATGATCTCGGGGTCCTCGCCATCGAACTGCTCGACGTCGGCGATCTGCTGCTGGGCTTGCTCGAAGACCTCTTTGTCACGGTATTTCGCTTCCATCTGTGCACGAACCCAGTCAACGACCGCATGGATCTCCGCCTCGGATACGAACGACCCCTGGATACGTTCCGGTTTGGGGTCACGGCTCGTAACGACGAGCATGTCGCCGAGGCCCACCAGCTTCTCGGCTCCCACCGCGTCGAGGATCACCCTCGAGTCCGTCTGGGAGGCGACCGAGAACGCGAGTCTCGACGGAACATTGGCTTTGATCACGCCGGTGATGACGTTGACGGACGGTCTCTGGGTTGCGAGTACGAGGTGGATCCCGACTGCACGGGCCATCTGAGCGATACGCACGATCGAGTCCTCCACGATGCGGCCTGCCACCATCATCAGGTCGTTGAGTTCGTCGACGACGATGACGATGAACGGGAACCGGTCGAAGAGCTCTTCGTCGATACCCCCTGCGTCGTACTTCTCTCGATACGAATCGATGTCGCGCACACCGGAATCTGCGAGAAGGTCGTATCGTCGTTCCATCTCAGATACGGCCCACTGCAACGCGTCCGCTGCCTTCTTCGGATTGGTGATCACCCGTGTGAGCAGATGCGGAACGTCGTTGTACTGTCCGAGTTCGACCCGCTTGGGATCGACGAGTATCAGTCGCACCTCATCGGGGGTGGCCCGCATGAGAATCGACGTCAGCAACGAGTTGATGCATGAAGACTTCCCTGCCCCCGTGGCCCCGGCGATCAAGACGTGGGGAAGTTCCGTGAGCCGCAACATCCTTGGTGCACCCGACACATCCATGCCGATGCTCACGAGCATCGGGTCGTGATCCATCTGTGCGACATCCGAGGTGAGCACGTCAGCGATGGTCACGAGTTGCCTTTTGCGGTTCGGGACCTCGATGCCGATCGCCGACTTGCCCGGGATAGGTGCGAGGATCCTGACGTCGGCCGACGCCAGCGCATAGGCGATGTCATTGCTGAGGTTGGTGACCTTGTTCACCTTCACGCCCGGAGCGAGTTCGATCTCGTATCTCGTCACCGTCGGGCCAGGGACGATCTTGGTCAAACGGGCATCGACACCGTGCTGGAGCAATGCTTCCTCGAGAGCCTCGCCCGTCTCACGCAATCCACGCCCATCGTGGACTGAGCGCTTCGACAGGGACAGGATGTCGAGCGGGGGCAGAGCGTATCCCTCGGTGGGCGCCCGATCGGGAACCTTCACCTCGACCGTCGGACGCACGGCGGTATCGACGGCAACCACGTTGGGCTTGCGCTTGCGCTTGCGCTGCGGCTTGGGCGCCTCGGACTCTGCAACGGCTACCTGCCCTGCCTCGTCGGATACATCTGTGGTCGGTTGGGGCTCGGACGTGCGAACCATGCCGACCCAGGCCCAGAACCCCTTCACACCGCTGACCACCGCACGAACCACGTCACGCAGAGATGCACCAGTGAACAGCAGGGCACCGAGACCGATGAACGCGATCATCACCACCAGCGCTCCCCAGAAACCAACGACACGTTCAAGGGGGAAGGCCACGATCGAACCGACGACACCGCCGGTGTCTGAGACCGACTGATCGGTCCCGGCGATCGGCACGTTCCCCATGATCAAGTGGAACATGCCAACCGATCCGAGGAACAGCACGGCAACACCGATGGTGGCTCGTGCGTTGCCGTCGTGGTGGATGATGCCGATCATCGACAGTCCAAGAACGAACAGGATGACAGGCACGACGAACGCCCAGAGACCGAAAGCGAATCGAGTGGCGCCGGCTGCGGATGTGCCGAAGGGCCCAGAGAGCCCGAAGAACGAGAGAACTATCAGCACCCCGACGGCGATGAGCGCCACACCCCACATATCGTTGCGATGGTCGCCGAGTTGTTCGCCGAGCTTCGATGGGACCGACCTCAGCGCGAGGCTTATCCGTTTCGAGTTCTTCGGCTTCTTCTTCTTTTTGTGTGTCGCACTCCGCCCCTTGGCCCGACCCGACTTTGTGCGTGTCGCCATGGGACTACAACTGTACCCCGGCCCTGGCTCCGAGTAAACGACCTACGTGTAATTTCTTCAGCTCACAGCCAACAGATGCGGATCGGAGGGTCTCCGTTTTCTGTTCTCCGTTGTCCGTTTTCCGAAGAGAACTGCCAGCCGAGCGTCTAGCCCTTGAGAACCAGCCGATCCTTGACAACGGCGTCTATCTCATCGGGAGACCACGCTATGGATATGGCGCCTCCGAAGCGGTACAGGT
>CAYUJA010000108.1:0-6234 GCA_964444875.1 uncultured Acidimicrobiaceae bacterium
GCGCAAACAGATGCTCGTGCGATCGAGTCCGAATCAGACTCAGATAGTCGTGCTCGAAGGCCCTGTGCTCGTCGAGCACTACGTGGCGCACTCAGACCGCAAATCGCTTGTCGGGAACGTGTACGTGGGCAAGGTCCGCAACGTCCTCCCCGGCATGGAAGCGGCCTTCATCGACTTCGGAGAAGGTAAGAACGGCGTCCTCTACGCCGGCGACGTCAACTACGCCGAATACGACATCAACGGCAAGCCGAATCGTATCGAGAACGCACTCAAGACGGGTGATCCCGTGCTGGTACAGGTCGTCAAGGACGCCATGGGCCACAAAGGTGCGCGACTCACGAACAAACTCTCCCTCGCAGGCAGGTACCTCGTCCTCGCGCCAGACGAGGACGTTCGCGGGATCTCGCGCCGCCTTCCCGATGACGAACGTCGCAGACTGCGCGAGGTCGTCGGAGAACTGAGGCCGAAGGGGACGGGCATCATCGTGCGGACCGCTGCTGAGGGTGCGACCCGTGAGGACATCGAAGGTGACATCGCCAGGCTGAAAGCGATCTGGGACCAGATCTCGGAGAAGCGCACAACGGCACCGGTCCCCTCGGTGATCTACGAGGAGCCGCCTCTGGTGCTTCGTGTGATCAGAGAGCACTTCACACGGGATTTCCGCAGGCTGATGATCGACGACCCCAAGACGCACAAGAGGGTGCTCGACTACCTCTCGGGAACTGAGGCCGACCTCGTCGAGAAGGTCACCCTCTACACGGATGAGCTCGGCTTGTTCGAGCGGTATCACGTCGAAGATCAGCTCAGGAAGGCGCTCGACAGGCGTGTGTGGCTCCCATCGGGTGGTCACCTCGTCATCGATCGCACCGAGGCTCTGACCGTCATAGATGTGAACACAGGCAAGTTCGTCGGCAGCACCAATCTCGAAGAGACCGTTCTCCAGAACAACCTGGAGTCGGCTGAAGAGATCGCTCGCCAACTCCGACTGCGAGATATCGGTGGCATCATCGTCATCGACTTCATCGACATGGAGGACACCAAGAACCAGGCAGCGGTGTTACGGCGTCTTCGCGAGCATCTCGCCAAGGACAAGACCCGCACCCAGGTGTTCGAGGTCTCGCATCTCGGCCTTGTCGAGATGACCCGCAAGAACGTCTCAGCCGGCTTGCTCGAATCGTTCTCGAACGTGTGCGAGCACTGCGCCGGGCGTGGGGTCATCCTCGACGAGGATGCCGCAGCTACAGGCATCCCCGCACACGACGCGGGCGCCAAGGATGCGTCGGAGTAGGGGAAGAGCTCACAACCGACAGCCAGAGGTTGAAGTATCTGAGTTCTGAAAGCGGAACGGGGTCGGAAGTACTTGGTACTTGGTATCTGGTACTTGACCAGAGGCAGACCTCTGCGCCGTTCCGTCCAAGTACCAAGTACCAAGTACCAAGTACCAAGTACCAAGTACCAAGTACCAAGTACCTCAGCTCCCAGCCGACAGCAAGGATTCAGATGTCGAAAAACTGTAGACGCTTTCTCGCTACACTTACGGGGCACCCCCGCGGGGGAGCTTTGTTCACCGCGTCGGGAGACACGATCCCGACATTCGAAGAGATTACCTGAGGATTATGTACGCGATCATCCGTGCCGGCGGGAAGCAGGCAAAGGTCCACGAGGGCGATGTCCTCGACGTGGAACTCATCAAAGGCACCGATAAGGTGTCGTACACCCCGCTGCTCATCGTCATGGACGATGGCACGGTGGTTGCAGACAGCACAGCGCTCGGCAAGGCAACTGTGAAGGTCAAGGTCATCGGCGACACCGCAGGCCCGAAGATCGACATCTTCAAGTACAAGAACAAGACCGGGTACCGCAGGCGCCACGGTCATCGTCAGAAGTACTCGAGAATCGAAGTTACCAAGATCAAGACCGGTACCTCGAAGAAGAAGGCAAAGGCCGATGCGCCTGAAGCCGAAACGTCCGAAGCCACTGAGGAGGCGTAGCGATGTCAAAAACCAAGGCGAGCGGCTCATCACGCAACGGCCGCGATTCACACGCGAAACGTCTGGGCCCGAAGGTGTTCGACGGCCAGACGGTGAACGCAGGCGCGATCATCGTCCGCCAGCGTGGCACCCGCATCCATCCCGGTGACAATGTTGGCCGTGGCGGAGACGACACGCTCTATGCACTCCAGGCAGGCATCATCAAGTACGGATCCAAGCGCGGCCGCCGCCAGGTATCCGTACTCACCGAAGCGTAGTTACTGTCCCCCTTTCAAGGGGGACGGCAGAGGAGCGCTAGCGACGATGCAGGGGGATCCAATGTCCAGGACCGGTGCCCGCAGATGTTCGTCACTTCGTGTTCGCAGGCTCACAGGCCCCCCTCGCTCGAAGACTCGCTTGTCCCCCCTGAAGGGGGGACGGCTCTCACCTTGCTCGCACGCTCGCTTGTCCGTCCTGAAGGGGGGACGGCTCCCCTCATGTTCGTAGACAGTGTCACGCTCAGGGCTAGGGGCGGCAACGGTGGTGCCGGTGTGGCCGCGTTCCTGCGCAGGAAAGGCCTGCCCAAGGGCAAGCCGAACGGCGGATCCGGTGGCAACGGCGGCGATGTCGTCCTCGTGGCCGACCCCAACGTCCCGACGCTGTTGCGCTACGAGCGACGCCCCGATTGGAAGGCCCCTGGGGGCACTCACGGCGAGGGCGAGTCGAGGTACGGGAGGCGAGGCGAAGACCTCAGGCTTCCCGTTCCCGTTGGCACCGTCGTCAAAGATGCAAGCGGGATCGTGCTCGCGGACCTCGTCGAGATCGGCCAGGAACTCATCGTTGCACGCGGAGGGAAAGGTGGAAAAGGCAACGCTGCGTTCGTCTCTCCCCAACGCAAGGCCCCCACGTTCGCCGAGCAGGGCGAGTACGGCGAAGAGATAGAGGTGCGGCTCGAACTCAAGCTTCTCGCAGATGCAGCCCTCGTCGGATATCCCAATGCAGGGAAATCGACCCTGATCTCCCGGGTGTCCGCCGCCAAGCCGAAGATCGCCGATTACCCCTTTACCACCCTCTCGCCGAACCTCGGTGTTGTGTCTCTCGGAGACCGCGAGATCGTTCTTGCGGATATCCCTGGCCTCATCGAGGGTGCCGCAGAGGGGAAGGGCCTCGGCCACGATTTCCTTCGCCACACCGAGCGAGCCAGGGTGCTCATCGTCCTCCTCGATCCATCGCCGCTTCAGACAGATTCTCCTGTGCGCCAGCTCGAGGTTCTCCTCGCAGAACTCGAACGGCATGATCAGGCCCTCGCCGCACGTCACAAGGTCGTTGCGGTGTCCAAGGCCGAGCTCATCGACGACGAACAGTACGCTCTGCTCGGATTGCCAGACGACGTGTACAGGATCTCAGCCATGACCGGTGAGGGTGTCGATGAACTCATGTACGCCGTAGCCGACCTCGTCGACCAGGTCGAACGCGAAACACCGGCGAAGGAGGGGTTCGTTCTCCACAGACCCCTGCGAGACGACTTCACCATCTCTCGAGAAGGCATGGAGTGGCTCGTCGAAGGCACAGCAGCGGTCCGTGCGATCAACCTGTCCGACCTCACCGACCCGGATGCAGCAGACTTCGTCGCGAAACGTCTCGCGCGCTCGGGGATCGTTGACGCCCTGGTCACAGCAGGCGCAGAATCTGGCGACGACGTGCGTATCGGCTCGATCGTGTTCACCTTCGACCCTGACCAGGATGCACTCTCGGAGGACTATCTGTGAGAGGCCCGGTCCTCGCCGGTGCACCGGTCGTCGTCAAGATCGGTTCTTCGAGCCTCACAGATCGTGATGGCCGCATCGACACGGCGTCGGTGGAGGCCGTCGTGGACCAGATCACCGAGCTCAGAGAAGATGGGCACGCTCCCGTCCTCGTGAGCTCGGGGGCGATCGCAGCGGGTTTCGCAAGCCTCGGCTTCGTCGATCGACCAACGGAGATCGCAGACCTCCAGGTGGCCGCAGCCGTCGGGCAGATGAAGCTCATGGCCCGCTACGGCGAGGCGTTCGCCAGGCACGGGATCCAGGTCGGCCAGGTCCTGCTCACCAAGGATGTGCTCGGCTCCCGCACACAGTACCTCAACGCCCGATCCGCACTCGGGGGCATGCTCTCTCACCGCGTTGTACCGATCGTGAACGAGAACGACACCGTGGCGGTCGACGAGGTTCGCCTCGGAGACAACGACCAGCTCGCAGCGATGACGGCGCATCTCATCTCGGCGGGCATGCTCGTGATCCTGACGGACACCGATGGCCTGTATTCCGACGACCCTCGTGTCTCGGAAACCGCAGAGCTCCTCGCTGCGGTTGAGCACTCGGACGCGATCCTCGACCGCCTCGAGGCGACAACGACCAAGGGAGCTGTCGGCAGCGGCGGCGTTGCGACCAAGATCGTCGCTGCCAGGATGGCGGCGTTCTCCGGCATCCCCACCGTGATCGCCGCAAGCAAGGTCCGTGATGGGATCAGGCGCGCTGTACGCGGAGATACCATCGGCACATGGATCGCACCGAGGGCAACATCGCTGTCTGCGCGTAAGCTGTGGATCGCGTTCGGCGTCCCTACCAGTGGGCTCGTGACCGTCGACGACGGTGCGGTCGGTGCCTTGCGTGAGAGGGGGAGCTCGCTGCTCGCAGTCGGTGTGACGGATGTCTCGGGGACCTTCGACCGGTCACAGGCAGTTGAAGTGGTCGCCACACGTGGCACGGTCCTTGGGAAAGGGCTCGTTCGTCTGTCGTCCACGGAACTCACATCGGTGATCGGCTCGCACAGCTCGGTTGTCGGTGGAGAGGTCATACACCGCGATGACCTGGTGGTGTTCGACGCAGGGACGCGGTAGCTGCAGGCTACGCTGGTGATATGACCGCACTTTGGGAAGCACCAGCTGATGTCGTTGTGGATCTCGCAGGCGCCGGATACCTCGCAGACGCAAAGATCGCGCAGATCGTGTTCCTCGCGGATCGCCTCGACAAGCCGATACTCGCTGAGGGTCCCGCAGGCGTCGGCAAGACCGCCCTTGCACTTGCCATCGCGCAAGCGTCGGGCAGACGCCTCGTTAGGTTGCAGTGTTACGAAGGTCTCGACGAAGCCAAAGCGCTGTACGAGTGGGACTATCACAAGCAGTTGCTCCGGCTTCAGGCAGATGAGGGAGCGTCGTGGGACGATCTCGAGGGAGACATCTTCTCTGAGGCGTTCCTGCTCGAACGCCCGCTGCTGGCTGCGATCCGATCGACAGAGTCCGTCGTGCTCCTCATCGACGAGGTCGATCGCGTCGAGGTGGAGACCGAGGCGCTGCTCCTGGAGATACTCGATGCGTTCCAGGTAACGATCCCTGAGCTCGGAACGATCTCTGCGGTGTCCAAGCCGATCGTCGTGCTCACGTCCAACAACACGAGGGAGCTCTCGGAAGCGCTCAAGCGGCGGTGCCTGTTCCTCCATGTTCCCTACCCGACGATCGAGCGCGAGCGGGAGATCCTCAAGGCGAAGGTCCCTGAGCTATCGAGTGTCCTCGCGGACAAGGTCGCCCGCACGGTGGCCACGATCAGGAACGTTCCAACACGCAAGGCACCGTCGGTGTCTGAGACGATCGACTGGGCGCGCACGCTGCTCGTATTGGGCATCGAGGACCTCGACGACGATGCAACGGTGTCGACGCTCAACGTCTTGTTGAAGTACCAGTCGGACATAGACAAGGTCGCAAAGGAGCTCTCCCTGGACCTCTCTGAAGACGGGTAGCCCGTTGTGCTCGCCTCACTGACGGAGTTCGCAGACGAGCTCAGGACGATGGGCATCCCTGTGTCGATGGTCGAGGTCATCGATGCCGCGAACGCCCTCGAGTACACAGACCTGAGCGATCCTGTCAACCTGAAGGCGACGCTCGGTGCCACCCTCGTCAAGAACGCCAGGCACTATCGCGCATTCGATGCGACGTTCGACGTGTTCTTCGGCCTTGCGCCGAGGCCGCACGACGACATCGATGCGACGGATGAGGACCGTAGCGGGTCGGCAGACGGGCAGGCCGGCAGCGGGTCGGGCGGAATGTCTGGAACGGACGACGTTCTGCTCGACAGCCTCGTGGAAGCGCTGACACAGGGGGACCGGGACCGGCTTCGCATGCTCATATCGCGGGCTGTGACGATCTACGCCGGTATGCAGCCCGGACGGCCGGTGGGGGGTCGGTACTACACGTACAGGGTGCTGAAACGCATCGATTCTGAAGCGCTCC
>CAYUJA010000109.1:0-6192 GCA_964444875.1 uncultured Acidimicrobiaceae bacterium
GTTGCTGCGACCATCAGGGAATCGCCGATTGCCCAGATCGTCAGGTCGCCACCACTTGCGCTGTCGGCAGCTGTGTTGGATCCACCGAGCGGAAAGCCAGTGGGGATGTCGCCACCCGACGCGATCCACACGACGGCCAGGAACACGGCGGCGGTGGCGGTCACGAGGATGGTGAGGAGAAGCGTTTTCGGTCCGGTCATGGCGATGATTCAACCAGTGTGTGCGCGTAACGATCCGTCGATCCAAGGATCGGGATCACCGTGGGTGGCACTGGGCGATTGGCCCTGTGCGGCGATTCCTGAGGACGAGGTGCTCGACAGCGAGTGCGCTGCCGACGAGACCGACGAGGGCGATCATCGAGATGGGTTGGCTGGAGATGGACTGGCCGACCAGGATCACCAATGAGCCGATGCAACCTACGAACCCGAATCCGCTGATCCCCTTCTGGAGCCATCCACCTTCGAGACCGCGGAAGGCGGCTACGTTGACGACGGCGAACACGGTCAGGAAGATCGCTGACGCCAGGCTCGAGATGCTCGCAAGTGGCAGCGCGATGGCGACGATGAGCCCTGCACCTGCGGTGATGTGGAGGCCGATGGGCTGGTTCCATGTCCGCTTCTCGAGCGCGGCGGGTAGCTCTCCTTCGGTGGCGATCGTGAAGCTCAGCCGTGCCGAGCCGTACAGCGTCGCGTTTATGGCAGAGAACGTGGCGAGCACGGCCGATATCGCAACGAGGGTGAAGCCAACCTGGCCGAGCGACGTCGCCGCGGCCTGGGCGAGGGCGAAGTCGGCGGCTTTCGCGATCTCTTCGGGTGAGAGCGATCCGACGACGACGATCGAGATGAGGATGTAGAGCACGATCACGATGCCGACCGACAGGGCGTAGGCCCGCGGCAGGTTCGTGTGGGGCGCCTTGATGTCGGCCGAGGCGTTGGCGATCAACTCGAAACCTTCGTATGCGACGAAGATCAGCATTCCGGCAGCGAGGATGGCGAACGGCGACGGCCACGTCGACGGTGCGATCTGAGACACCGAGACCGTGGGGACACCGGCGGCGATCACGAGCATGAGGATCGTCAGCTTGATGATGACGATGATGCTCTCCGAGCGTGCCACGAGCCCGGCGTTCGCCAGGTTTATGATCCAGGGGAGGAGTATCCCGACGAAGATGAGCGCCCGCAAGAGCAGAGCGTTCGGGTCGGTGCCACCGGGAAAGAGTGTTGCTGCGTAGTTGCCGAACGCGGCGGCGTAGAGGGCAGTTGTTGCGATGTAGCCCGTCCACAGGACGATGTTGAGGCTGCCGGTGAACTCTCCGATCCCGAACACTTCGTCGACGAACGTGACCGTTCCTCCGGCGCTCGGGAATCGCACGGAGAGCTTTGCGTAGGAGAACGCAGTGAGCGCAGCGATGATGCCTGCGAACGCGAAGGCGAGCGGGGTGGCGCCTTGTGCCTGTGTTGCGGCAACCCCGAGGACGGCGAAGATCCCTCCGCCGACCATCCCACCGATGCCGATCGCCGTCGCACCGACCAGGCCGACCGACCGTTTCTGGCCATCGCCATCTGAACCCGGCGCGGTTCCCATCACCTACCCGTCAGAGGGTGTGAGGAGTCCGTCGTCGACGACGTCGGCGATGATGCCCTCTGCGGCCGGGTCGAGGAACACCACCGATGCGCCGCCGGTCGCTCGCCCGAGTTTCCCAGGCAACACGATGTTGTCGATGGTGCCGATGTCGAGCGCATACGCAGAAGCGCCCAGTTGGATGAGCTGTGTCGGGGTCAGGTTCGTCTCGGTGTACTTGACGAGTTCGCCGAGAAGTACGGGAGCGTCCTGAACCGATCCTTGCTGGAGCATCGCGAGTACCGCGAGCATGATCTGGCCCTGGTTGAACGATCGTGTGAAGTCACCGCCGGGCACACCCTTCCTCGTCCTGGCAAGGTCGAGCGTTCTCGTCGGTGTCAGTGTCTGCTCACCGGATCTGAACCCCGGCCAGTACTTGAGGGAGGGCACCGAGCGCACCAGGTCGATCTTCAACCTGCCGACCGCTGCCGAAATGAGATCTTCGAACCCGGAGAACGCGGTGAGGATGTAGCCGTCGAGCGGGAGATCCCAGTTCTGCGTGTAGAACGAGAACGCCGCATCAGGGCCTCGACCCGAGGATGTGATCGCGTTGATCCGCATGCTGCCGTAGTCGGTTTTCACCCAGCTGTCCCTGGGGAACCCCAGGATGGTCCCCGCGGCGGAGGCCGGCACCGCGGTGAGGATGTGGATCGAATCGGTCCTGCTCACACCAGGCGTGTATCCAGGCCGTGCGTCAGACCCCAGGATGAGAACACGACTCGGGCTAGCGCCGAACCACGGATCCTCGGCAAGCGAGACCATGTCCGCACCGACCACGACCCACCCGTCACCTTCGTCTGCCACGAGCACGAACTCCCCTGATGCGAACGTGACGACGCCGACCGAACCGCCCGTGTCGAGTTCCTGCAGCGTGGCGGTACCTGCGTACTCGTCCTCCAACGTCCCTGCACTCGTTGAGAAGTGCTCGACAAGTGCCGGGTCGATGTCGCCCGTGTCGTTCCCCGGATCTTGCACTGCCGAAAGGAACACAGCGGTCGCAGCCGCAACGTCGGTGGGGATGTCGCCGACGACGGTGACCGTTGCGAACGGCGCTTCGGTCGTGGTCGTCGTCGATGCGGGCGCTGCTTCCACCGATGTCGAGGTTCGTGGAGCGAGTGCGGTGGTCGTGGTGGCCCTGGTCAGCGTGTCAGAGGCCGTCGAGGTGCACGCCGCTGTGACGAGAGCGAAGCCGAGTGTCAACGTGGCAAGGGCTGAGAAGGTGCGCATTCACCTGAGGATAGATGCGGTCCGGTGGCGTCCGCGGACCACGACGCGCACGGTCCGGAGGGGGAGGATGGCCCGTTGACAACAGCGGATCGGTGTGCGTACAATAGAACCGACCGGTCAGTCGGTTTGTAGTCGAATGTACGGGATATGACACAGAACACCACCACATTGCCAACGAGGTCCGAAGCCACCGCAGCCAGGATCATCGCCGCCGCCAGGAAGCTGTTCGTTGCGAGCAACTACGCCGACGTCACCACAGATGCGATCGCCAGGGAGGCCAACGTCACCAAGGGCGGGCTGTACCACCACTTCCCGAGCAAGGAACAGCTCTACGTCACGATGATGCTCGATGACCTCGAAGACAAACGCATCCTGTTCGACGGGGCGGTTACCTCACCCGGCACCTGCCGTGAACGCCTCTCCAGGCTCACCAGGGACTTCCTCGAACTCCCGTACGAGGATCGTGAGCTCACGCGACTCGTGCGACGGGACATCAATACGTTCAGTGACGAGGAGCGAGACCTCCTTGTCCGGGCGTACCAGCGAGCACTTCCGGAACGGGTCGAGCAGATCATCGAGGACGGAATCAGAGACGGCGAGCTCGCCCCAGGCGATGCTCGGATCCTGTCGTGGTCGTTCGTTGCGTTGGTGGAGGTCGTGATCGGCGACTACGCAGACAAGGTGTATGGAACAACGCAAGCCAGGCTCGGCCATGTGGTCGACCTCTTTTTCGACGGTGCAGCAACTCGATCCATGGGAGGGTCTTCATGACATTGACCGCAACGAGGACGTTCGAGGAGTGGAGGAACCTGTCCCTCGACGACAGCCTCCTGGAGTGTCGAGACCAGGTGGAATCTCCGGATTTCGAAACGGTTCGCCGATGGCGAGAAGCAGGGGGCAAGGTCGCGGGCCACTTCCAGGTCTACTTCCCCGAAGAGATCATCCATGCGGCCGGAATGCTTCCGTTCAAGGTCCGCGGTGCCCCAACAGAACCGAATCTGGCAGATTCCCACTTCGGTTCGTATCTCTGTTCGATCCTCAAGACATCACTCGAACTTGCGCTTGCCGATACCGTCGAGATGGAACTGTTCGTGTCTCACCCGATCTGTGATGCTGCGAGGAACCTTGCAGCGATCTGGGGACGCAACGTCGACTACCCGAGCCAGATCCTCTATCTGCCCCAGAACCCGAACTCGACGGGGAGCATCGAATACCTGCGCCATGAGTACGACCGTATCAAGCGGGTGACGCAGGACGTATCCGGTGTCGAGATCACCGATGAGGCGCTTCGGGCATCGATCGAGGTGTTCAACGAGAACCGCAGGCTTCTGCGTGAGCTCTACGACATCAAGCGGGAAACGCCCTGGCTCATCGCGGCCGAGGATGCGTACGCCCTGGTTTCGCTCGGTGGCATGATCCCTCGCGAAGAACACAACGAACTGCTCTCGACGTTGCTCCCTGTGATCCGTGAGCGAGAGGTCAAGCCGGAGGATCGCATCCGCGTCGTGTTCGAAGGCGGCTTCTGCGAGCAGCCTCCGTTCGATCTCATCAGGATGCTCGGCCGCACCGTGTACGTCGTGGACGACGACTTCCACATCGGTATGCGCTACATCACCCAGGACATCCCGACAGATGGGGACCCCCTCATGAACCTGGCAGAGGCGTACATCGAGCATTCCACGTACAGCCCGGTGCAGCACGACCTTCGCAAACCGAAAGAGAAGATGCTGCTCGCCCGTATGAGGGAATCCCGGGCAGACGCCGCCATCCTTGCAGCAGCCAAGATGTGCGAACCGGGTCTCGAGGAACAGGTCGCCTACACCCATGCCCTCGACGATGAAGGCATCGCCTATTTCCTCAGCGAGTTCGAGGAGAACATGAGCTCGTTCGACCAGCTCGAGCTTCAGGTCGCAACGTTCGTCGAACATCTGCTCTTCGCATGATGTACCCATCTATCACACGGAGGTCGACATGACCACATTGGACACAACACAGGACCTGGTAGGCAGAGGCAATCGTGAAGGTGCGGCTCTGTTCCGTGAGTGGTTCGAGGAACTCGACCACACGGCCAAGACGGGCGGCCAGTCCGCCTACGTGTTCGTCATGGGAAGCATCAACGAGATCTTGAAGACGTTCGACCTCCCCGTCGTGTTCCCCGAGATCAACTCGCTCCAGACGGCGGTCCGGCGCGTCGCCCAGGAGTACCTCGAAGAAGCGGAGAACTACGGGTACTCGCCGGACATCTGCGGGTACGTCAAAGCGGATGTGGGAACCCAGCTGCGAGGCGGGGAACATCCCATGGGCCAGATCCCCACGCCGAGCCTGACGGTGCTCACGAATGCATGCAACACCTACATCAAGTGGGCAGAGATATGGGAGCGCATGTACGGCACGCCGGTCGTGACGATCGACATACCTGGCACCCGCCAATCAGGGACCCAGACATGGAAGGGAAGCAGCGATTTCGAAGCGGATCGCAAGTACGTCGAGGTCCAGCTTCGCGAGTTGATCACGGTGTGCGAGGAGGTGACGGGCAAGAAGTTCGACATCGACAAGTTCCGTGAGGTGCTCGGTTATGCCAACACGATGAGCAGGTCGTGGAAGCGCATCCTCGAGTTGAACGCCTCGCGGCCATCGTTGTTCAGCGCCCTCACGGACGGAACGATCTTCCTCGGCGTCGCCAACGGACTCAGAGGGACCGCCGAGGGCGCCAGGTACTTCGAGCGTCTCGTTGAAGAGATGGAGTACAAGGCCGCCAACGGGATCGGCCAGACCAGCGAAGAGGAATATCGCCTGTTGTTCGTCGGCGTCCCGTGTTACCCGATCTTCCGCCGTTTCAACGAACTGTTCACAGACTGGGGTGGCACGTTCGTCAACTCGACCTATCTGTGGTTCGCCTCCGGCGGCACCAATCGTGGTTTCGAATACGATCTCGACGACCCGATCGCGAGCCTGGCCGAGGGTGTCCTCGTCAGCGTGCGCGACGCCATGGACTCGATGTTCCACCAGAACGTCGTCCTTGCGGACATGGCGAAGGACTACGACATCGACGGCATCATCTACCACCCGATCAAGAGTTGCCGCACCGTCTCGACAGGACTCGCTGATGGACGCAAGCACATGACCGAGGAACTCGGCATCCCGAGCCTGTTCATCGAGTCCGACATGATGGACAAGCGGGTCGTTTCTGAAGCACAGATGAAGAACCGGATCGATGCCTTCTTCGAGGGTCTCGCATCGCGCAGACAACACGACGCGACAAGCGGAAAAGGATGAGGTGACCGATATGGCATACGCAGCAGGAGTCGATGTCGGATCGACACAGACCAAGGCCGTGATCGTCGA
>CAYUJA010000110.1:0-6160 GCA_964444875.1 uncultured Acidimicrobiaceae bacterium
AGTGGGCTGCGCGATATCCCCCTGCATCGGGACTACGTCCCTCTGCTGTCCCTCACGGCAGGGGGACATCTGGCATCTCGCTACTGCTCCAGAAAGTGCATGACCATTGATGAGACGGTGCCGATAGCACCCATGTTGATCCCCTCGGGGATGATGATGTCGGCGTACCGCTTCGAGGGTTCGACGAACTGGTAGTGCATGGGGCGCACCGTTGCCATGTACTGGTCGATCACCGACTCCACCGTCCTGCCACGTTCGACGATGTCGCGCCGCATCCTGCGGATCAGCCGTATGTCTGGATCGGTGTCGATGAAGACACGCACGTCGAACCGTTTCCGCATCTCCGGTTCGACGAAGAGGAGGATGCCCTCGACGATCACGACCGGTTCAGGTTCGAGTGTGGAGGTTTCGTCGGTCCTTGTGTGCGTCCCGAAGTCGTACACGGGACGCTCGATCGGCTTGCCGTCCCTGAGTGTGTCGAGATGTTCGATCATCAGTTCCATCTCTATCGCATCGGGATGGTCGTAGTTGATCTTCGACCGCTCCTCGAACGTGAGCCCCGGCTGATCCCGGTAGTAGGCATCCTGTTGAAGGTAGGCCACCTTGTCCCTACCGACGATGTCGACAACGGACCGGGCGATCGTCGTCTTACCCGATCCGGAACCTCCAGCGATCGCCACGAACAAAGGACGGTCCTCCCCCGCTTGGGGGCCGAACCGGTACGAGGCGATCAGGTCAGCAATGTCGATGGTCATCGACGCCACGGTAGCGCCTGGAGGCCGTTTGCCCTACTTCGCAGCGCTGAGCGTGACATCTCCCGAGAACGAGGTGATCTTCAGCGTCATCGGCCCCGACGCCGTCTTGACGGTGGCGTCCGTCGCCCGGTCGACCCTGATGTCGCCCGAGCCCAGGCCCACGCTGAGACTCGCACCGGCAGGAGCACGTACCGTGACCCTGCCTCGCTTTCCCGACGTGATGACGCCACTGCGGAGCTACACTGAAAACACGAACCACACCGGGGAGCTCGAGTGATCGGGCTGAGAGGGTGCCGCCGAGTACCGACCCGATGAACCTGATCCTGGGTAATGCCAGCGGAGGAAGCAGTGGAAGCAGCCTCAACCGACACGATGACCGCAACGGTCTTCGCAGGTGGCGCGATGGACGACACGGTCGAGGTCGCGCCGGCAACGGTCGTCATCGCCGCAGACTCCGGGTACGACATCGCAAGAGCACGCGGGATCAACGTGGACCTACTCGTCGGTGACATGGATTCGATCAGCGACGATGGCCTCGCAGAAGCCACCGCATTGGGTATCCCGATCGAACGGTATCCCGTCGACAAGGATGCCACAGACCTCGAGATCGCGATCGACGCCGCCATCGAGTTGGGAGCGGACGATGTCACCGTGTACGCCGGTGAGGGTGGCAGGTTCGACCATCTCCTCGGCGTGGCACTCGGTCTGACATCACGGCGATGGGAGAACATCCGACTCGTGTGGAAGGTGCGCGGGAGCACCGTGTACCGGGTGCTCCCCTCTCGACCTCTCACCGTCAGCACGCGCATCGGTACCACCGTCACCGTGCTGCCTGTCGGCGACGTCACCGCTGCAACCGCCACGGGACTCCAATGGCCGCTCGAGAGCATCGACCTCGACAGGGGGACGACACACGGCTTGTCCAACGTTGCGACCGCACCCACCGTGTCGGTGGCGGTCGAAACCGGTGCCCTCCTCGTGATCATCGAAGAAACGGATCCTGAATGAGGATGCCAGGAAAACGCTCGCTCCTGGTCATCGCCGCCATCGCACTGGTAGCGACGGCGTGTTCATCGACATCCGACACCAGGGAGGTGGTCCTGCTCACGCATGACTCGTTCGCCCTCAGCCAGGAGCGCCTCGACGCCTTCACACAGGAAACCGGTATCACGCTCACGGTCCAGATGGCCGGCGATGCAGGGACGATGGTGAACCAGGCGATCCTGACCAAGGACAACCCGATCGCAGACGTCATGTACGGCATCGACAACTCGTTCCTGTCGCGGGCATTCGACAATGACCTCTTCATCCCCTACCGCGCGGCCGAGATCGATTCCGTGAGCACGATCCTCCAGGTCACCGATGATCTCGCCACACCGATCGACTTCGGCGATGTCTGTGTCAACTACGACATCGCGGCGTTCGATGAACTCGGTCTCGATCCCCCGACGAAACTCGGCCAACTCATCGACCCGATCTACAAGGACCTGCTCGTCGTTCAAGACCCCGCGACCTCATCACCGGGGCTGGCGTTTCTGCTGGCCACGATCGCAGCACTACCCGATGGATCATCGTACGACTGGAGGGCGTTCTGGACGGACCTGTTCGCCAACGGTGTTGCGGTGGCGGCGAACTGGACCGAGGCGTACACAGCACGGTTCTCCCTCTCTGGCGGAGACAGGCCGCTCGTGGTCTCCTACGCCTCATCACCTGCAGCCGAGGTGCTGTTCGGAGAACTCGAGACCGCACCCTCGGCGTCGCTCACGCAAGGCTGCTATCGCCAGATCGAGTACGCAGGGATCCTGAAGGGCACCAGGGACGAGGATGCTTCCAGACAGGTGATCGACTTCCTGCTCGATCGCCGGACCCAGGAGGACATACCCCTCAACATGTTCGTGTTCCCTGTCCGCCAGGATGCGACCCTGCCAGACGTGTTCACCGAGTTCACCACGCTGCCGGAGTCGCCGGCCATCATGGACCCACAAACGATCGACACGAACCGCGAGCGATGGATCCAAGAGTGGACAGACATAGCCCGCTCCTAGGCAACAGCCCGCTCGGGCGAGCAGGTCTCGCGGCGGTCGTCGCTATCCCGAGCGCCTTCCTCCTCTACTTCTTCGCATATCCGGTCGTATCGATCACCATTCGCGGCCTGACAACCGATGGGACGTTCTCCCCCGGCATCATCGTCGACGTCCTCACCGATCCGTCCCTGCTCGGAGTCGCCAGGTTCACCGTGCTCCAGGCGCTCATCTCGACCGTTGTGACCGTGATCTTCGCCCTGCCTGCCGCATGGGCCTTTGCCAGGTACGACTTCCCAGGGAAACGTGCCCTGCGAGCAGCAACCCTGGTCCCGTTCGTTCTCCCTACGCTCGTCGTCGGTTCGGCGTTCCTCACCCTCGCAGGCCCGAAAGGCGCCCTCGGCGTCGACCTCACCGGAACCCTGTTCCTCATCGTCGTCGCCCATGTGTTCTACAACTACGCGATCGTCGTGCGGGGTGTTGGTGCGTATTGGGAACACATCGACCCTGGCATCGAAGATGCTGCACGGACCCTTGGAGCATCTGCCTTCACCACCTGGCGCACCGTCACACTTCCCCTTCTGCGTCCCGCCATCGCATCGACCAGTGCCCTCGTCTTCCTCTTCTCGTTCACGTCGTTCGGGGTGATCCTGCTCCTGGGGGACTTGAAACACACGACGATCGAGGTGGAGATCTGGAGACAGACGACCGCCTTTCTCCGTCTCGACGTCGCATCCACGCTTGCGATCCTGCAACTCCTCGGTATAGGCCTCGTCCTGGCTGGATACGGGTGGTTCCAGCGCAAGACCGCTGTCCAGTTCGCCCGTGCAGCCGCGGCTACACGCCGGCCGCGACCGGGGCGCGAACGCAGGATCGTCACCGGGGTGCTGGCGTCGATGGTTGTGATTCTGGCGACGCCGCTGATCCTTCTGGTCGTTCGCTCCTTCACGAACCCGGCAGGGGGGTTCGGTGTGACCAACTATCTGAACCTCTTCAGGTTGCCCGAACTCACGGCGGCGTTCGTCGACCCCGTCGACGCCATCCGCAACTCGTTCGTTGTGGCGCTGACGACCCTCGTCATCGCACTGGTGATCGGGGTGCTCGCGGCTGCGGCATTGACCTACGCCAGCCGCCGGGTCGCACGGTCATTCGACCTCTTCGTCATGCTCCCGCTCGGGACGTCTGCCGTCACGATCGGTTTCGGGTTCCTGGTCGCCCTTTCCTGGCCGGTCGATATCAGGACGTCGCTCATCCTGATCCCCATCGCACATTCCCTCGTCGCGGTCCCCTTCGTCGTGAGAACAGCGTCACCAGCGTTGGGAGCGGTCAGCCACAGACTCAGGGAAGCGTCTGCGATCCTCGGTGCGAGTCCCTGGCGTACCTGGTGGAGCATCGACGTGAAGATGGTCACACCCGCCATCATCGTGGCGGCTGCTTTCGCCTTTGCGATTTCGATGGGAGAATTCGGGGCGACATCGTTCATCACCAGGCCGAACTACCCGACCATTCCCATCGCCATCTTCAAACTGCTCGGCAGGCCTGGTGCGACACCGTTCGGTGCCGCGATAGCTCTCAGCGTCGTGCTCATGGTGGTCACCGGCGTGTCCATGTTCGTGATCGACGCGATCGGGACGCGTGCGAGCAGCGAACTATGAGCATCCGACTCGACAATGTCAGCGTCCGGTACACAGACACCGTGGTCGTCCGCGGAATCGACCTCGATATCGACTCGGGAGAACGATTTGCGCTCATGGGGCCGTCCGGTTCGGGCAAATCGACCTTGCTGCGTGCCGTTGCGGGACTCGAACCGCTCGATACGGGCAGGGTGTACATCGATGGCGCAGATGTCACGTCGCTCCCCCCTCACCGCAGGCCGGTGGGGCTGATGTTCCAGGAGTACGCCCTCTTCCCTCACATGAGCGTGCTCGAGAACGTCACCTATGGCCTCAAGATGCACGGAGCCAGCCGGGACGTCGCACACCAGAAGGCGACCGCCCTGCTTGATCTCGCCGGCCTGGGTGGCTTCGAAGACCGGAAACCGGATTCCCTGTCTGGAGGCGAACGTCAACGGGTCGCCCTCGTGCGCACTCTGGCACCTGAGCCCGGCCTCGTGATGCTCGATGAGCCGCTCGGGTCCCTGGACCTCGCCCTCAGGGAGTCTCTGCTCACCCAGATGCGATCGATCGTCTCAGAACTCGGCACGACATCTCTCTATGTGACCCACGACCGCACCGAGGCGTTCGCCTTCGCGCAGCGGTTGGCCATCATGCGCAACGGCCGCATCGTCCGCACAGGTACACCCCAGCAGGTGTGGGAAGACCCGGGGACCACCTTCGTCGCACGATTCATCGGGCATGCCAACGTGTTTCCCGGTTCCTCTGTCGGTATCGATGTCGACGCTGTGACCGTTCCGCTCGGAGCGCTGCGCATGGACGACAGCGGAGACATCGAGGTTCACATCGTCGGTTCCGTGTTCGCCGATGGCCGGCACGAGGTCACGGCACGCCTTACCACCGGCGAGACGCTGCGATTCATCTCTGGCTCACCGATGGACCCTGGTGTGTCCGTGCGCATCTCGATCGACCGGTCGGCCACCAGGGCACTATCGGTCGACGAGCTCTGACGTCGTCACAACGCATCGCGTAACGCGACGTGAGCAGCCGAGCCTTCCCGGTCCGTCATGTTCCTGCCTCCGTTGATACGTCTGCCCATCGTGCGCCACTGCTCGCAACCAGGCGCTCGAGTGTCATCTCGTAGACCGTGTCGAGCGATCCACCAGCCGACCATACCCGCCGGTACCTGCCAAGGGCAGCGTCCGCGATCGTCGGGAGTGGCGTGTCGTGGCCGACAGCCGGGGTACCGCCTGCGGGGAATCCCGTCAGCTCGTGCACGCTGTTGCGCGAGTGCGGGTGGGCCCTCGTCGCATGGAAATGGCGGGCAAGTTTCACCTCGTCCACGCGGCGGTCACCCGGACAGATCACGAGAACGGGGGTGCTATCGACGTCGAACACGATGCTCTTGGCGATCGCTCCGAGTTCACAGCCGACGGCCCTTGCTGCGTCCTTGGACGTCCTCGTACCTGCAGGGAACCTCTCGATGTTGGGTGCTATCCCTACCGAAACGGCACGCTCCATGAATCGCGCTGTGTCGGGGGACACATCGTCGCCCACCCAGCGGACGCCGGACTCTGTTGCAAGCCAGCCGAGCCGCTGGTCGTGGGTATCCATCGGCACGGCATCGACCACGGATCCATCGCTCGTGACCCCAACTCTGGCGACCGAGCGGGGCAACGATGCGAGAAACCGGTCGTAGTAGCCCATCCCCCGTCCGATGCGCCCTCCACGCCCATCGAAGGCAAGCCCGGGAACCAGGACGACGTCGATG
>CAYUJA010000111.1:0-6129 GCA_964444875.1 uncultured Acidimicrobiaceae bacterium
AGGGACGCCAGATGTTCTCCGGCGCGATGGCCGATCTCGACGACCTGGTGTTCACGCCTGAGATCGGGTCGTGCCTCGTCGACAACCTACCTGCCGACACCGTCGAATGTTCCCTGCCCCATGTGTACCAGTTCGTCGGCGATGCCACGATCGATGCCGACACATGGCCCAGCCGGGACGACACGGTGTTCGACGAGGCGTGCGCCCCCTTCCTCGACGGTCTCGAGGCAGGGCCGGGAACGCTCAAGGTGTTGGCCATCGGACTTGGCCCGTACGCCTTTGAGAACGGCGATCGGACCGTGCGGTGCATGGCGTTCGCAACCGATGAAGGTTTCCTCGTCGATGTGATCGGGAGCTTCACCGGCCCCTGGCGCCTCCTAGGCACCGACGGAGTAGCGACCTGAGGAAGTTCTCAGTTTCCAGTTGTCAGTTTTCCGACACGAAACCTGCCAACGCAATCAAACCGACACCTGTGAACTGTGAACTGACAACTGTGAACTGTCTACTGTTCAACCCATGAAAGCATTTTCTGACTACGACACATACGACGCGGTGGGGCTTGCCGAACTCGTACGCTCGGGCGACGTCCATCCTGGTGAACTTGTCGAGGCCGCGGCGCAACGCATCGACGAGGTGAACGGCACCATCAACGCCGTCATCAGGCCAAAGCTCCACACCGCGCGCAGCGAAGCGGAATCCACACCCCCGAGCGGACCCTTCGGCGGTGTCCCGATCCTGATCAAGGACCTCGTAACAGAAGAAGGGGAACAGGTGAGTTTCGGATCGATGCTGTTCCGCGACTATGTGGCAGAAGAATCCTCAGAGTTCATCAGGAGGGTCAAGGGTGCCGGGTTCATCGACCTCGGGCGTACGAACACACCGGAGTTCGGACTGCTCCCCGTCACCGAACCGGTTCTCTACGGCCCTACCCGCAACCCATGGGACCTTGCATACTCACCTGGCGGGTCGAGCGGAGGAGCGGCTGCTGCAGTCGCGTCCGGCATCGTGCCTCTCGCCCAGGCGAGCGACGGAGGCGGCTCGATCCGTATCCCCGCATCCAACTGCGGTCTCTTCGGGCTGAAACCATCGCGCGGGAGGAACCCTCGCTCCCCGGCCACGGGGATCGACTATCTGTCGGTAGAGCTCTCGGTGAGCCGATCCGTTCGGGACTCAGCTGCACTGCTCGATACGGTGCACGGTGCGTCCCCCGGCGACCAGTACTGGGCGCCCGAACCCGAACACCCCTATGTCACCGACGCGATCAGGGACCCCGGCACCCTCCAGATCGCCTACAGCGTCCACGACTACCGGGGAGACCGCGTGCATCCACAGGCCGAAGCCGCGATCCTCGAGACGGCCCAACTGCTCGAGTCGCTCGGCCACAAGGTGGTAGAGGATGCGCCACCGATCGACGGAGACGCCCTCGCGGACGCCTTCTTGCAGTGGTGGGCGGCGCTTGCGAGCATGGCCTTCAAACAGGTACTCGATGTGGCAAGTGCCAAGCCGTCCGTCCGCCGTATGCGAGCCGTGCTTGGCGACTACAAGACACTCCAGGCGATATCGAAGGCCGACGCGAAACAGACGGGCAAACCAGCGTTCGAACCCTTCACCTGGACCCTCGCACGCAGGGCGATGTCACAACGGCCGGCCGACCTCATCGATGCACAGACAACGCTCCAGAACATCGCACACACGGCCGGGGACTTCCTCGAAAAGTACGACATGGCCCTGACGCCGGTTCTCGGCACACCACCACTCAAGATCGGCTCTCTCGACCAGACGCTGCCGTACGACGAGTTCTCCGAGATCGTGCTCAAACACGTGGCGTTCACACCCCTGGCGAACTTCTCCGGCCTCCCCGCTATGTCCGTGCCTCTGTCGTGGACTCCCCAGGGGCTACCCATCGGGAGCCACTTCCTCGGAGGATTCGGCGACGAATCGACACTGATTCGCCTCGCAGGCCAACTCGAACGTGCCAGGCCATGGGCGGACAGGCGCCCGCCGCTGACCTGATCAGACCGCGGTGCTACGGCGCCTATTGGCCGTCACGATGGTTCTCAGTGCAACAGCAGCGAAGAGGCCGAGCGCTATGGCGTTGAGCATGCCGCCCCACGCCTTGATGTCGAACGATCGTGCGAGATCCCCGTACACACGCACGATGAGCGAGCCGTGAAGGAACACCAGCGGCAGCCACATGACCTTGTGGTACGGGAACGATAGGTTGGTGAAGACGGGCACCACGATGATCGCGTGGCCGAAGACCATCGACATCACGAACCCGAGGAACACCGCGTGGACACCGGTGTCGTATCCCGGCATCCCGTGTTGCAGCCCGAAGGACAGCCAGAAGAGGCCGGCGATACCGAGCCAGGCGTACCCCATGAGCAGCGACACGGCCATGTACCGCGTCGGGCCGGTCAATCGAACGGTCCTGCGTGCGATGTCGTAGCGCCCGAGCCACAGCGCAAGGGACACCAACCCGGCCCCCGCAAGCCTGGTGCCGGCGGTCTGGCCGGAAGCGGTCGCTATCGCACCAACACCTACGAGTGCCACAGACGCGATGAACCATGCAGTCCCGTATCGCCCGACACCGAGATGCGCGAGTTCGAGGCGCTCACCGGTGATCGTGATGACGAGGAACGCGGCGAACAGTGGGACGACCCTCGGGATCTCAACGCCGAGCGCCAGGGCGATCGCCGCAGCAACGAACGCAGCGGCTCCGACACCCATCACCATGATGTGCGTAGCTCGGTGTGTCAGGTACACACTGGTGAACACGCCGACAAGCACTCCCCCGCTCACCACGAGCAAGAACGCCGACACCGAAACAGACACTCCTGCAACGATCGTGCCTGCAGCAAGGCCTGACGCGACCGGCCCGATCCACACCCACCGTTCGCCGAGGGCAACAGCCCGTTCGGCGCCTATCAGCGTTCCGAGCACTGCGAGTGCCAGCAGCGGCCCGTGGGCACCCACCGATGGCGGGAATCCAAGCGACCATCCGAGCCGGACGAGCCCCATCCAGACGCCGACGATGAAACCACCGATGGCCGAGATACCAAGGAGGAGACCTATAGTTTTGCGCACGATGGGCATCAGACAATGGTAGGTTCACCTCGACCTCAGGACTCACCCGAATCCCCCCTCGCGCACACCGCGCGTGAGGCCCTGCGTGATGTCATCGACCCCGAACTCGGTGTTTCGGTCCTCGATCTCGGCCTGATCTACGACGTCTCGGTCCACGGCCAGACCGCACAGGTGACGATGACGACAACCAGTCCGGTGTGCCCCCTCGGCGGGTTGCTCACCAAACAGGTCGAGCAGCGTCTCGAAACGATCGATGGGATCGACTTCGTCGAGGTGACGATCGTCACCGACCCACCGTGGAGTTTCGACAGGCTCTCAGACCACGCCCGCCAGATCCTCGGCTACAGATGACGCACTCAGGACTCTGGCGTCCAGAGCCGCCACATACGGCGGATCTGGACGCCAGAGTCCTGTTCAACCCCCTCTGAGCAGGGTGAGGAGGAGGCGGGAGGGTTCGAGGGCCACGACGGAGTGGGGCACAGACGCATCGAGGTGCATCCACGACGAAGGGCCGATCTCCCACGACTCGTCTCCAACGTCGAACCGGAAGCGTCCGCTCACGACCTGGACCACCACGGGGATGGTCGCTGTGTGCTCTGAGAGTTCCTGGCCGGCGTCGAACGCGAACCCGACGACACGGATCCGATCATCGGAGTACAGGACCTTCGACAGCGTCCCTTCCTCGGGGATCTCGAGCTTCTCTGCAAGGTCG
Organism: uncultured Acidimicrobiaceae bacterium; assembly: GCA_964444875.1. GTDB lineage: Bacteria > Actinomycetota > Acidimicrobiia > Spongiisociales > UBA5794 > JAMBLL01. The sequence continues at coordinate 3,800 of CAYUJA010000111.1, forward strand.
ACGTGTACGTCGACGGGTGTGTTGGATGTCATGAACTCAGAGTACTTGGCAATCAGCCGCAAATGAGAGAACACAGAACTCAGATCACAGACCGAGCGATCCCGCCCTCTGTGTCTGTTCTCTGTGCTCTGTTCTCTGTGCTCTGTTCTGTCCTACACCGGTCTCATGGTTGGAAAGAGGATCACCTCGCGGATGTGCTGGTTGTCGGTGAGCAGCATCACGAGGCGGTCGACGCCGATGCCGAGGCCGCCAGTCGGCGGAAGCCCGTACTCGAGCGCCCGGATGTAGTCCTCGTCGATCGGATGAGCCTCGTCGTCGCCTGCGGCCTTCGCTTCGGCCTGAGCCTCGAAGCGTGCCCGCTGCTCGAAGGGGTCGTTGAGCTCAGAGAACGCGTTCGCGTACTCCGAACCTGCGATGAAGAGTTCGAAGCGTTCCGTCACGTTCGGTTTCGACCGGTGCGCACGCGACAGGGGCGACGTCTCGATCGGGTGCTCCGTGACGAAGGTCGGCTCCCACAACGACGGCTCGACGAGTTCATCGAAGAGTGCCTCGATGATCTTCCCCTGGCCCCAGTGGACCTCGGGATCGATGCCGTGCGACAGCGCCAGGCGGACGAGGTCGCCACGGCTTGTGTCGAAGTCGATGTCGGCACCCGTGGATTCACGCACCAGGTCGAGCATCGTGGAACGGCGATAGGGTCCCGACAGATCGATGGCACGACCCTGAAACTCGATCTGTGGCGACCCCGTCGCCACAACCGCGCACGCCGCCACCACCTCTTCGACCATCTCCATGATGTCGTGGTAGTCCGCGAACGCTTCATACGACTCGAGCATCGTGAACTCGGGATTGTGCGTGGCATCGACACCTTCATTGCGGAAGATACGACCGATCTCGTACACCCTCTCGAGACCGCCGATGACCAGCCTCTTGAGATGCAATTCGGTCGCGATCCGCAGTTGCATGTCGAGATCGAGGGCTTTGTGGTGTGTGGCGAATGGGCGGGCGGTGGCACCGGTCGCCTCGGGTAGCAGCACCGGGGTCTCGACTTCGATGTACCCGCGGGCATCGAACTGTCTCCGGAGTTCCGAGACGATCTTCGAGCGGGTCACAGCCGTTGTACGGGCAGCATCGTTCGCGATCAGATCGAGGTAACGCTGACGCGATCGGGCCTCAACGTCTTTGAGTCCGTGCCACTTGTCCGGCATCGGCCGCAGGCTCTTCTGCAACAGGACGAACTCGGAGATCCGCACGGAGAGTTCTCCCCGCTTCGTTGTGATCACCTCTCCGGTCGCACCGACCCAATCGCCAACGTCGAGGTCGAGGAACGCCGCGAACCCGTCGTCACCGAGGCCACGCTTGTCGACGAACAGTTGGATCGTGCCCGTCACGTCCGCAACGACGGCGAACGCGAGTTTGCCCATGACGCGCACGTTCATCAACCTGCCCGCAACGGTGACGACATCACCGGACCCTGCGCCCGGCTCGAGGTCGCCGTACCGACTTTTGAGATCACCTGCGGTATCCGTGCGCGAGAACGCGTAGGGGAATCCACCATCAGCAATTGCGGAACGGTACTTGAGGAGGCGTGCCCGTGTCAGGGGGTGCGCTTCGAGGTCTGCCGAGTCGTCTGGGGCGTCATCGTGTGGAGCATCGTCCGTCATATGGGGTCCTGGTTGAGGTTGTAGATGATCTTGAGGCCTTCGAGCGTCAGATACGGGTCGATGGTGTCGACACTGGAACAGTGAGGCACGATGGTAGGCGCAAGGCCTCCGGTTGCCACCCTCGTCACCTCTCCCCCGATTTCGGCTGCGATCCGCTCCAAGATCCCGTCGACGAGTCCGGCGTGTCCGTACAGCGCTCCGGACTGGATGGCCTCGACCGTGCCCTTGCCGATCACCGACCGCGGTTCGGAGAACTCGACCCTGCGCAGGGCCGCGGTTCCCGCCACGAGGGCGCCCGTCGATATCACAAGGCCGGGGGCGATCGCTCCACCGAGATACGCGCCGTCGGGGCCGACAACGTCGAAGTTGGTGGAGGTGCCGAAATCGACGACGATCGCCGGCTCCCCGTGCCGCTCACGGACCGCAACCGCATTGACGACCCTGTCCGCGCCGACCTCCCTCGGATTGTCTATCTCGATCGAAAGCCCGGTTCTCGTACCCGGTTCGACGACGATGACGTTCCCCGTTGTGATGTGGGGAGCGACACGACGCAGCGATGTCGTGATAGCGGGGACGACACTCGAGATCGCGATCCCGAGGATGTCGCTCTGGGAGAAACCGTCCGCACCGAGAATCCCCGCGAGTTGCCAGCGGACCTCATCGAAC
>CAYUJA010000112.1:0-6111 GCA_964444875.1 uncultured Acidimicrobiaceae bacterium
CAACGAACATGGGTACCGCTCACAAGAAAACCAACCTCGGCTTCCGCTCACCACAAGTGTGCAAGGTCGTCGGCATCTCATACAGACAGCTCGACTACTGGGATCGCACAGGCCTTCTCGGCCCGTCGCTCCAGGAAGCCACGGGGTCCGGTACCCAGCGCCTCTACACGTTCCAGGACATCGTCACCCTTCGCGTCGTCAAACGGCTCAAGGACGCAGGAACCAGCCTGCACAAGATCCGTTCGGCGTTCGAGCAACTCGAAGTCGAGGTAGGCGAGGACTGGCGTGAACAAGACATCACGCTCCTGAGCAATGGCACCACGATCTACGCAGCAACGAGTCCCGAAGAGGTCATCGACCTTCTTGCACGGGGCCAGGGCGTTTTCGGCATTGCCGTGCGACCCGTACATGACGAGGTCCAGGGAGAGATCTACAAACTCTTCCCCGACCAGTACGGGCTCACGTCACCCGATCCACGGATCGCAGGGGTGTCGGGACACTGACGACCGACGACCTCTTCGGGCCCACTGCGGCAGATACCACGGAGTTCGCTCACAACTCCGAGAGAGAGTTCGCGCGATTGCTGGATTTCTACGCCATCGACTGGTTGTACGAACCAACGGCCTTCGCACTCGAATGGGATGACGACGGCGTGGCCATCTCGTTCTTCCGGCCGGACTTCTACCTGCCACAAGACGATGTCTACATCGAGATAACAACGATGAGCCAGAAACTCGTCACGAAGAAGAACCGCAAGATCCGCATGCTCAAACAGGTTCGTCCCGACATCAAATGCAAGATCTTCTACCAGCGCGACTACCTGCACCTCCTCGTCAAGTATGGCCTCGAAGAACCGGATGCATCCATCGATAGGGTGACACCGACCCGCATCCCAGGCCCACCTGAGATCGTGGACCTCGGGAACGCGGTCAACAGCTGAGAACCTTTTCGGTTTTCCGTTTTCGGTTCTCCGTTTACCGATCTCCAACGGCAGAACCGCGAGGATTTCGGTCTGTGTTCTGTGTTCTTCACTCTGATCGCTGACGGCAGCTGCTCCGCTACCCTCTGGTTTCCAGACATCGGAGGTTGTATTGCCCACGTCACCACTGCATCAGGCCCATGAGCGGGCAGGCGCGAGGTTCACCGATTTCGGTGGCTGGACCATGCCCGTCCAGTACGACAGTGTCCTCGCCGAGCACCAGGCTGTGCGCACGGACGTCGGCGTCTTCGATGTTTCACACCTCGGCCGCTTCGAGGTTGCAGGCGTTGGATCGACGGACCTGCTCGTGTCGCAACTGTGCAACGACATCACCAGGGTCCAACCGGGCCGAGCGCAGTACACGATGGCCCTCAACGACGCCGCAGGCATCGAGGACGACATCATCGTGTGGAGACTCGGCGACGAGCACTACTGGGTGATGCCGAACGGCACGAACTTCGACGGCATCGTCGAGCGGTTCACGACGGCCGCTCCCGACTCGGTCGAGATCGCAGAGAACCGCTCCGGGTCTGTGCTGCTGGCCGTGCAGGGACCGAATGCACCCGGCCTCGTCGAGTCCACCATCGGGTTCATGCCAGGGCGTTTCCGGGTCGCATCTGGCACGTTCGAAGGCTTCGATGTGACCGCTGCAGGAACCGGGTACACAGGGGAGAAGGGTGCAGAGATATTCATATCTGCCGACGGGGCGCACGCCCTGTGGGATGCACTCGTGGCCGCCGGCGCCATGCCATGCGCCCTCGGCGCGCGAGATACATTGCGTCTCGAGATGGGTTACCCGCTGTGGGGCCACGATCTCGATGCCTTGACGTCACCCCTCGAGGCAGGCCTCGGATGGGTGGTGTCATGGGATCACGAGTTCGTCGGCAAGGCCGCCCTCGAAGCGCAGAAGGGCAACCTCGCCAAGAAACTCGTCGCGTTCTCCACACCGGGTCGCGCCATCCCACGAGAGGGATATGCGGTAACGACCGATACCGGGATGGGGACGGTGTCGTCTGGCAACTTCTCCCCGATACTCCAGCACGGGATCGCGATGGCGTATGTCTCGCCTCCTCCCGGCCCCGACGAGTCCATCACGGTCGAGATCCGCCGCAAGCCGATCCCAGGCGAGTTCGCATCGCTCCCGTTCATCGACCGGTAGCCGGCGTGGGCGTCACCGAGGCCATGGGGATCGATATCGGAGGATCCGGTATCAAAGGTGCTCCTGTGGACATCCACGCAGGAAACCTCACCCGGCCTCGACTCCGTGTCCGAACTCCGGATCCTTCGACGCCGGACAAGGTGATCGAGGCTGTCGTGCAACTCGTTGCCGATCACGATTGGCGTGGACCCGTGGGCGTCACGATCCCCGGCGTGGTTCTCGATGGCACCGTTGCGACCGCTACCAATATCGATGATGCATGGATCGGGTACGATGGCCGCCTCGCCTTCTCTCAGGCGCTCGGACTACCTGTCGCGATCCTCAACGATGCGGACGCAGCAGGACTTGCAGAAGCCAGATTCGGGGGGGATGCATCCGGCGTCGTCATCTTGTTGACGTTCGGAACAGGGATCGGCTCGGCACTGATACACGATGGAAAGCTCGTGCCGAACACTGAACTCGGGCACCTCGAGTTCCATGGAGGGAACGCCGAAACGTATGCAGCGGCCAGGCTCGTCAAACGTGAGAGCATGCGGATCGATTGGTGGGCCGAACGAGTCAACGAGTTCCTTGCCTATGTCGAGAAGCTTTTCTCGCCGGACCGCATCATCATCGGCGGAGGCATCTCGAAACGCTTCGACGAGTTCTCACCCTACCTATCCACCCGTTGTGACGTCCTGCCGGCGCGTCTGAGGAACAATGCCGGTATCGTCGGAGCAGCGCTGTTCGCCACAGAGGAGACACAATGACCGAGACGCTAGGCACTTTCACGACAAGCGATGGCGCAGAGCTGTTCACCCGGTCGTGGACCATAGAAGAACCCCGCTACGACGTGCTGCTCGTGCACGGGCTCGGGGAGCACTCAGGCAGATGGGCTGCTCCCGCTGAGTACCTCAACGAACACGGGGCGAACGTGTGGAGCTACGACCTGCGAGGCCACGGCCGCAGCGGTGGAGACAGGGGCGACATCGAGGACTTCCAGCTCTTCTACAACGACATCTCGGAGATGGCCACTGCCACCGCCGCGGGCACCGGCAAGCCCTGGGTGCTCTATGGGCATTCGCTTGGAGGGCTCCAGGCCGCCGGCTACCTGATCAACGACATCGCACCCCACCCGAACCTTGCTGTGCTGTCTGCACCTGCGATGCTCGCGACACGCAGTATCGACGGCGCCCTCAAGTTCGCAGCCTCGGTGCTCGGTACGATCGCACCCAAGATGTCCATCCCTTCCAAGATCACAGGCGAGCAACTCTCACGAGACGCAGCGGTGGGGGAGGCGTACTTCGCGGACGAACTCGTCGAAACCAAGACAACGACGCGTTTCGGGAAGGTGTTCTTCGCCGAACAGGCCAAACTCGCAGGGCGTCACGGCGAGATCACGATCCAGACGCTCGTCATCCATGGCGCAGACGACGAACTCGTCCAGCCCTCAGCCAGCGCCGGGCTGGCGGCATCAGGAGGGGTCGAGCGGAAGGTGTACCCTGGCCTTCGCCACGAGATGCACAACGAACCTGAGGCCGCCCAGGTCCTCGGCGACATCACAGACTGGATCGATAGAAAGCTCTTCGGCTAACGAGGGGCTGTCCCCCTTGAAAGGGGGACTGCCCACACAAGTGGCCGTTCTCCGATTTTCGACGTCAGGTCTGCGTTGTCGTTTCTTTCACCCGCTCGATCAACCTGGCACGTTCGTTCCAGTCGCCGAATCCGGCTTCGATCGCGTTGATGGTGATGGTTGCGAGGTCGTCGGCGTCCAGGCTGAAGGTCGACGCCGCGAGTTCGTACTCGTCCGAAACCGTGACCTGCGACATCAGGCGGTTGTCGGTGTTGATGCTCACGTTGAATCCCGCCCGATACAGCGCGCCGAACGGGTGAACCTCTGCTCGTTGGAACGACGCTGTGTGCAGGTTCGACGTGATGGCGACCTCGAGCGGCACCCTGTGGTCCCTCACCGTTGATGCGAACCGGCCGAGGTCGTGGATCGCTGATCCATCGAAGTCCGTGTCCTCGATGATGTGGACACCGTGGCCTATCCGCTGGGCGCCACACAGTGCAAGCGCCCGCCAGATGGAGTGGGCACCGTCGCCTTCGCCTGCATGGAGCGTGAGACCGAGGCCAGCCTCGCGGGCCAGCTTGCACGCATCCATGTGGAGGTCTGGCGGGAAGCCCTTCTCCGGGCCGGCGAGGTCGAAACCAACAACTCCCTGGCCCTGGAACCTGGCAGCGGCTCTGACGACGTCGACCGAGTCGGTCAGGTGGCGCAGGGCAGTAGCGATCGCGTAGATCGCGATACCGGTGTCGCGCTCGGCACGAGTGAAACCATCGAGTATGGCTTCGATAGCATCCTCGCGCGTCAGCCCTTGTTTCGTCGACAGTCCGGGGTCGTATCTGACCTCGGCGTACACCACGCCGTCATCGGCGAGATCCACTCCAGACTCGTACGCGATCCTCGAGATCGCATCGGGTGTCTGCATGACGGCGGTCGTGTGTGTGAACGCCTCCAGATACCGCTCCAGCGAACCAGACTCACCCTGAAAGAACCACGAGGCGAGCGCATCGGCTTCAGCCGCCGGCAGGCCCGTGTACCCCTGGTCATCGGCTATCTCGAGAATCGTCTCTATACGCAGACCACCGTCGAGGTGCTCGTGGAGCACAGCTTTCGGCAGTGCCGTGATCGTTTCATGATCCATGCTGGTGTCAGTGCAGCCGTGGATTCAGGGCGTACAGACCCGTGATGGATGCGCTGTCGAGCACATGGCCCTCCATCGCGGCTTCGAGGTCGTCCCGCGAGAATCCGGGGGCGAGATCGAGTTGATCGACATCGAGTGCGAACACGCTGAACTCGTAGTGGTGGGGGATGGAATCGTTCCATGGGGGAGCGGTACCGTCGTAACCGTTCCAGTTTCCCTCGAGGTCGGGGTCGCCGGCGAACCAGGCCGTGTAGTCGTTGAGACCGTGGACACCGATAGGGGCGGCATCTGCAGGCTTGCCACGCGGTACGACGCCGTCGGAGTGTGATCCCTCTTCGATCGTGGTCACCGACGGCGGTATGTTGGCGAGCAGCCAGTGGGTGAAATCCACCCGCGGCAGCGTCGATGGCACCTCTCTGTCGGCCTGGTTGACGTCGTCTGGAGCGCTCGGGCAGTCATGATCGATGCAGGTGACCACGAACGACCGCGTCCCTTCAGGAGCACCGGACCACGACAGGTGCGGGTTCTTGTTCCCTGCGAACTCGACAGGGCCCGGATCGGCGGGAACCGCAAGAGCGCATCTCGGCGGTACCTTCTCTCCATCTGTGAACGATGTACTGAACAACTCCATGGTGAACCTCCGTTCCGTTCATGCGCGACAATAGCGTCATGACACACACGCTACTCATTCTCGGGTCGGGCCAGGATGGAGGCTCCCCGCAGGTGGGCGCCTCGGACACCATCGGGCCGGCGCGATCGGCGGCTTCGATGGCGCTCATCACACACGACGGAGCGGTTCTCCTGTTCGACGCTTCACCCGACCTACGGTTGCAGTACCAGCGACTGTCGCACCATTGCGGCGAGGCACCCGACCTCGATGGTGTGTTCATCACCCACTGCCACATGGGTCACTATGCAGGCCTGCTCCACTTCGGCAAGGAAGCAGCATCCAGCGAGGGGTTGCCTCTGTTCGGCCCCGCATCGGTGCTGTCGTTTCTCCACGAGAACGAACCGTGGTCGTCCCTGTTGCGCGACGGCAACCTTCTCCCGATCACGATGGATGATGCAACCGCGACGGTTGGTGACGTCACCGTCTCCGCCATATCCGTGCCCCACCGCGCCGAGTACACGGGCACGGTCGGCTACTCCATCGCCGCCGAGGGGGATCCGTGGGCGTTCTATCTCCCCGATATCGACGGATGGGACGAGTGGCCCGAAGCCCACGATGTCATCGTAGCCCACGACGTGTCCATCATCGATGCCACGTTCTCGTCACCAGAAGAACT
>CAYUJA010000113.1:0-3972 GCA_964444875.1 uncultured Acidimicrobiaceae bacterium
ACTGTGAACTGTGAACTGTGAACTTCCGCTTCTCAATCGACCCAGGTTGGCAGCGACCGGTCGACATCGACGGGTACACCGTCCACGTAGGTCTCGAGAATTTCTGCGTCGTGAACCTCGTGGGGCGTGCCGGTGAGCGGATCGATATCGACCACAACGAGGTCGGCGGGACTCCCGACCGCCAGGGGTTCGGGCTCGCGCAGTGATGCCGCTGCACCAGACGTGAACAGGCTGAGCGCTTGTGCGCCTGACAGCTGTTCGGGTCTGTTGATTCCGTACCTGTCCATGGCGGCTGCCATTCCCCAGAGGGGGTGGGGAGGCTCGACGGGACTGTCCGATGAACCGGCAACGGGTATCCCGGCTGCAAGCAACGATCGGAACGGATAGACCCATTCCAGACGTTCCGTGCCGACGCGGTTGGTTATCCAGGCCGATTCGGATGCGAGGAATGCAGGTTGGACTGAAGCGGTGACACCCAGACGGGCGAACCTATCGATCTGGCCTGGATCGACCACCGAGACGTGTTCCATACGGAGATCCGCCGGGTTCGCGCCATGGGAGACGAGTTCGGCGAACAGGTCGAGCACACCCGAAACAGCCCGGTCCCCGATGGCGTGAATCGCAACCATTCCTCCACGTTTCAGGCTGTGGCGTGCGACAACCGCATCGTCTGGTGTCAGCCGGTACGTGCCTGTCGTATCGATATCGGAGAAGGGGCTGCACATCGCGGCGGTGTGCCCGCCGAGGCTGCCATCTGAGAACCTCTTCACACCGAGCCAGTCCAGGCGATCGGACACACCGCTGATGGTTCTCGCTGCGTGATCGAGTTGGTCCGGGGTGTCTGCAATGGCGAACCCGTGCACCTTGATCGGGAGTTCGGAAGCGACCTCTCGCCAGAGTTCAGCTTCAGCGCCGAGCTTTTCTGATGGCGACTCCCCGTACCCGATCATCGCACCGATCGACGTGATGCCAAGCCCGGCGAGTCGTCGGAGGCCATCGAGGAGTTGGTTCGGCGCGAGAGGTCCACCACGGGCAAGGGCACCTGCGATCAGCGCCACTGCCGTCTCTCTCAGCACACCCGTGGGCTGCCCGCTTGCATCCCTGTCGATGACACCACCATCCGGGTCATCTGTGGTATCAGTGATACCCGAATCTGTGAGCGCTTTCGAGTTGGCGACAGCAATATGGCCGCAGTAGCGATAGATGACAACAGGGCGATCCGAGATCGCTGCGTCGATGTCGAGGCGGGTCGGCAGCCGCCGCTGAGCGAGGCTCTCATCGTCGAAGCGGGTCGCCACGACGGGCACACCTGGGGGAAGCGTTCGGGCATATGCGATGATCCGGTTCTGGAGATCCTCTATGGTGGAGGCGGATTTGAGGGAGCATCCCTTCAGCAGGGCCGAGTACGGAACCGCATGGATGTGCGCATCGCGCAGGCCCGCCATGAGCGTTCCGCCGACGAACTTGTCCTCGAGTGCGCCGCCTCCGAGGTCCTTGTGGGAACCGACGGCAACGATACGCCCGTCCTCGATGCGAACGGCGTTGCCCATGACACCCGAAGGGGTCACGACCCGCTCAGCGGTGATGACGCGGATCACGGCCTGACGAGGTCCGCCGGCATCCATGCCTCGATGATGGAACGTATCTGGTCGTGAAGGTGTCCGTTGGATGAAACGACGAGCCCCATCGCTGGTGTGGATTGACGGCCGAACGGATCGGTGACCACTCCGCCGGCTTCACGCACGAGAACCATGCCTGCGGCTCCGTCCCACGGTGCGATTCCCAGTTCCCAGTATGCGTCGTACCTCCCTGCGGCGACCCATGCCAGGTCGAGAGCCGCAGAACCCATGCGCCGCAGGCCGTTGATCTCTCTGAGCATTTCTCGTACGACGATCGAGAGCGATTCGGCATGCACGTCGTGGTCATAGGGGAACCCGGTTGCGACGATCGAGCGGTTGATGTCCGTGACGTTTGACACGGATATCACATGGCCGTTCAGTCTGGCTCCTCCGCCTTCGATAGCGGTGAAGAGTTCGTCCCTGAGGGGGTCGTACACGACGCCGACGAGGCCCTTCGAGCCGTCATAGAGGGCCACGGACACCGAAACGTGAGGGATGCCGTGTACGAAGTTGACGGTTCCGTCGAGAGGGTCGACGATCCAGTGCCTTCCGGACTGGACGGTCCCACCACCCTCTTCTGCCATCACGCCGTCGGCGGGGCATGCATCGGCGATCACAGCAACGATGGCGTCCTCGGCTGCCCGGTCCACCGCGGTCACAGGATCGAACTTCCCTTTGTACTCGGGGTCTGGAGACGCCCCGAAGTACTCGTTGACTATTGCAGCGCCCGCCTGGGCCGCTGAGATTGCGACATGAAGATCGTCCATGGGCCCGATGGTATCGGCATTCTCGTTGTCCGCAGTCCGAATGCCCGGCCCGGTCCTATGCTCCCGGTTCATGATCCCAATCGCCCTTGTCGCATTGAGCTCTCTGCTCATGTGGGCAGCCTTCCCTCCGCTGGGGATCGCGCCCCTTGCTTTCGTTGCGCCTGTGCCGTTCTTTCTGGCGATACGCATGGTCGAGAAACCGTCCCATGCGATCATCGCCGGGTTCGCCTGGGGAGCGGGGTTCTTCGGGTTGTTGCTGACGTGGATCATCGTTCTCGGGTTCGTCGCCTTCTTCCCTTTGGTCGTCTTGATGGCAACATTCTCCGCCGCCTACGGGTTCGCTGTATGGACCTTCCGGCTGTGGCCTGCGTGGCGGTGGTGGTTGATCGCGGTCGGGAGTTGGGTCTTGATGGAGTACATCCGCGGGCGCTTCCCCTTCGGTGGTTTCCCGTGGGGTGACATCGGATATCCAGCGGCGGGCCTTCCGGGTGCGTCTGGATCTGTTCAGTGGATCGGCCCCGCCGGCTGGACGGTGCTCGTCGTGGGCGTTGCCGCAGGACTCGCGCTCGTTATCGAGTCCCACAAAGAGTGGAGGGCGTTCGTCGACCCTACGGTCGTCACGATCTTGCTCTTCATCGGGGGTTTCCTATTCGCCCCGTCACCTGGTGGCCAGGTGTGGCGTACTGCGATCGTGCAGGGATCCTCACCGTGCCCCCAGGTGCGATGCCAGAACGAGAACCAACGCATCTACGAAAGTCATCTCGAGCTGACCAGGGCCATACCTGCGGGGTCGGTGGAGTTCGTCGTGTGGCCTGAGAACTCGACGGGTACACCCTTTGAACCTGAAGAGAACGATACGGTGCGTCGAGAGATCATCGAGGAGGCCAGCAGGCTCGGTGCGTACATACTGGTCTCTGGGACAAGAATCGTGGGTACAGATGAGTTCCTCAATGTGAACGTTCTGTACTCTCCTGAAGGCGTCAAGGTCGGTGAGTACTGGAAGCGACATCCGGTCCCGTTCGGCGAATACGTTCCTCTGCGGGGTCTGCTCGACTTCATCCCACAACTCGATCAGGTACCGAGGGACATGATCAGGGGCACCGAACCTGTCGTGTTCCCGACCGAGTTCGGGGTCATCGGCTCTGCGATCTCGTTTGAGGGGTCGTTCGCCCGCTCCATGAGGTCCATCGCCAAGGCGGGCGCAGAGATCATCACGATCTCGACGAATACGTCGAGTTACGGTGTTTCGGCTGCATCCGATCAGGCGATCGGCATGGTCAAGGTCAATGCCGCGGCCATCGGCCTCGACACTGCCTATGCATCCATCACAGGTAAGTCCACCTTCATAGCTGCGGACGGTTCCACAGGCCGTACAACGGACCTGTTGGAGCAGACGATCCTCTATGGGACCTTGCAGTTCACCGGGGGTGGGCAGACGATCTGGGTTCGCTTCGGTGACTGGCTGGCGTTCCTCGCAATGGCAGGACTCGTGGCGGCCGTCGCTGTTCCCGGCACACGCGGCAAAGACGATGCCCACGCCAACATCTTCGGAAGCTAGAGGAAGTTCACAGTTCACAGTTCACAGT
>CAYUJA010000113.1:4072-6098 GCA_964444875.1 uncultured Acidimicrobiaceae bacterium
AGTTCACAGTTCACAGTTCACAGTGAAGAGGCGTGTGGTGCGCGATCTGAGATCTGAGAACTTCGCCCTGATCTCCGTGACCTGTTCCTCCTCCGAATCCCGTATCTCGATTGTTCTTGCGAGTTTCGGGGGAGGCAACTAGACTCCGACGGTCGAAAACCATCGGTCGTTCGGGCGCGTGCCGCCCGAACTGCGGGTTAGCGCGTGAAATTGCTCAAGAAAGGCACCCACTACATGTCTGACATTCTCAAGGCGTCGAGGCCAAAGGGCCGCTCCCGCCGTCCCAAGACGTATGACGAGGACCGCACCTGTGCGACCGCCGAGTGCGACACGAGACTCTCACGGTACAACCGTGCCGAGTTCTGTCATACGCATCGTCCCGTGCGGTACCCACGGCTCCGTGGCGTGCTCAACGTCGAGGAGTAGGTCAGACGCCAGACACCAGACCTATGAAGAGTGGGCGCCCAGAGGGCGCCCACTCTTCTTTCAAATGCCAGAGACCAAGATTCTGTGCTCTGTGTTCTGTGCTCTGTCTTCTTATCCTTCGTAGGCGGCGATCGAATCGATGAGGATGTCGATACCCCTGTCGAGGTCGTCCATCGACACGTTCAGTGGAGGGATGAACCGCATGACGTTCTCTGACGGCCCGCAGTCGAGGATGAACATCCCGGACTCGAACGCGTGGGCAGCGATCGCGGGGAACGCCTCTGGATCGGGTGTGTTTCCCTCGGTGACGAGTTCGATGCCGATCAACAGGCCGAGTCCTCGAACATCGCCGATGGTCCGATACTTCTCTTTGGCTTCGTTCCAGCGTGCGAACGCGTGCTCAGATCGTTGTGCGACTCCGGGCAGGACGCCGCGCAACTCGTCGACGACGGCGTTGGCGGCGGCACACGATACGGGGTTCCCGCCGAAAGTGCTGCCATGGGACCCTGGAGGGAACTTGTTGAGGATCTCTGTTGACGATCCAACCGCCGAAAGTGGCAGCCCGTTCGCGATCGCCTTGCCCATCACGAGGATGTCTGGCTGAATGCCGTAGATCTGGTTCGTGAACCAGTCTCCGGTGCGGCCGAATCCGCTTTGAACCTCATCCATGATGAGGAGGATGCCGTGTTCGTCCGCTATGGATCGCAGTGCATGGAGGAACTCGTAGCTGCCGGGGTAGTACCCCCCTTCACCCTGCATCGGTTCGACGAGAAATGCAGCGATCTCACCGGGGGTCACCTCATGTTTGAACATGAGGTCGAGTTCACGCAGGGAGAGTGCGTTCGCCTCCTCCTGTGACATTCCCCACCCGAACGGATGCGGGTACGCCGTGACGAAAGTGGAGGGAAGGAGCGGGTGGTAGCCCTGGCGGTACTTCGCCTTCGAGGTCGTGTACGTGACAGATCCCATCGTCCTGCCGTGGAAACCGCCTCGGAACGTCACGATGCCCTGTCTACCTGAAGTCTTCTTCGCCACCTTCACGGCCGCTTCTACGGCTTCGGCGCCGGAGTTCATGAAGAACAACCGTTCGATGCTCTCTGGCGCGACACTTACGATGTTCTCCGCGGCGGCGACGAGTGGCTCGTACAGGAACGCTCCGCCGGCGTGCCACAGTTTGTTGAGTTGCGCTTCTGCTGCGGCTACGACGCTGTCCGGCCTGTGGCCGAGGTTCGTCGTTGCGATACCGGCTGCGAAGTCGAGATACTGCTTGCCGTCGGCACCTGTGACCCAGCTGCCCTTGCCTTCGATGATCTCGGTTTCGTTGTCGAATCCGATTACGGGCGCATAGATGTCATGGAAACGTTTTTGGAGGTCAGTCATCACCTTCTCCTTTGGGTGTCGGGATTGTGTTGTGGCGAGGTTGAACCGACCCGATTACGGGGATGCGAAGAGTTCCCGTCGATGGCTGCGAGGTGTCCGGTTCATGCCTGCATAGTACATGAAGCCGACCGACAGCAAACAGGCGACAGGTAAACAGCAGTACTCGGTACTCAGTATCTGGTACCTGGTCGGAGGCGGATCATGCGCGGGTATCTGTCCA
>CAYUJA010000114.1:0-6070 GCA_964444875.1 uncultured Acidimicrobiaceae bacterium
TCATCGAGCGGGTCCGGGAGCAGATGCCCCTCGGGGGCCGACGCTGCAATGGCAAAGGCCGCGGCGCGTTTCATCGCTGCTGTGACCGAAGGTGCCTTCGCCTCGAGAGCGCCCCGGATGATCCCGGGGTACGCAAGAACGTTGTTCACGATGGCACCGTCGGCAGCGATAGCGGCACCGGCCTGTCTTGCCGCAGCGACAGTTATCTCAGCGACGGGGTTCGTCAGTGCCATGATGATCTGGCCTTGACGAACCCGCTCTGGGGGTAGAAGCCCTTGTTTGCCGGTGGTCATCACGAGTACGTCCGAGTTGTCGATGACATCGTTGAAGGCGTCGTCGTCCATTCCTGTGATCAACTCGACCCCTGGTTCGGCGACCTCCCTGAGACGCTCGATGCCATGCGGGCTCGGATCGAATCCGCGCACCTCTTTGAACCCGAATCCGGAAGCGAGGCCGGCGATAGCGGACCCTGCGGCACCGAGGCCGAGTTGGCCGAACGTCATGTCGGCGATATCCCGGCCCGTTGCCTGGGCCGCTCCCAGGATCGCCGCGACAACCACCACGGCGGTCCCGTGTTGGTCGTCGTGGAAACAAGGGATCGAGAGACGTCTCTGGAGTTCCCTCTCGATCTCGTAGACACCGGGAGTAGCGATGTCCTCGAGATGGATCGCTCCGAACCCCGGGGCAATCCGCATCACCGTCTCGATGACGTCGGCAGGGTCCTGTGCATCGAGAACGATCGGCACAGCATTGATGTCCACCAGATCTGCGTAGAAGAGGGCCTTGCCCTCCATCACAGGGAGCGATGCGGCAGGGCCGACGTTCCCGAGGCCGAGCACCCGGGTACCGTTGGTGACGATCGCAACGGTCCTGCCACGCCACGTGTAGTAGTCAGCGACCGTCTCATCGTCGACGATCGCCTGGACGACCCTGGCGACACCGGGGGTGTACACCTCCCTGATATCCTGGAGGGTTCGCACCGTCGCCCGTGATTTGATCTCGATCTTGCCACCGCGGTGCTGGTCGAACACCTTGTCCACCTGGCCTGGCAGCACGGTCACACCCTCGATCGATTCGAGTGCTTCGCCGATGGACTCGAGAGACTCGGCGTCCGGGGCGATGATCGCTACCTCACGGATGTTGTAATCCGCACCGATGTAGACCGTCTCGATCTCACCGATATTGGCGCCGTACTCACCCGCGGCGGCTAGCGCCTTGGCGAGAAGGCCAGGTGTCCGTACCGTCCTTATGCGGAACACTTCGTCCCGCTCGATCGAGAACTCTCCCATGTCTACCTCTCACACCTTCTTCTGGAGTGCTACTTCTGCGCGTAGCTGGTGGAATCCCAGCTTCTCGTAGACACCGTATGCACCCGTTGGCTCCTCTGCATCAACACCGAGGACCGCGTACTCCATACCGTCCTTTTTCATGACGTGAAACGTTTGCGGAACACGAAGGGAACGACGACGACGACAGCGAACGCTGTGAACGTCACGACGTTCAACACGAGGCGGTACTGGCTCGATCCGCTGTCAACGACACCGACGAAAACAAGAACCTCGGTGAGGAAGACACCGACCACAACACCCATCGTTACCGAGGCGAGCACCCAGGCGATCGTCAGAACGATGAGCTTTCCCGTGGACATGGGGGAAGAGTACTTGTAGACAGCCGACAGCCAACAGCCGACAGCAGGAGCGCGTTCTCCGTTCTCCGAATCAGAGGAGGAGGTCGTCAGTTCACCGTTCAGAGCGTTCACCGTTCAGAGCGTTCACCGTTCACCGAATCAGAAAAGGGTTCCTCAACTGAAAACTGTCAACTGAAAACTGTGAACTGTGGCGAACTGAACCGCACAGATCCACTGAGCACCCCTATCGGGTCGCCCCCTAATTGCTGTACATGTACGACTGGGGCGTCGCCCAGCGGTGGGCGACCCTCTCGTACGCTTCGCGCGAGGCATCGTAGTCCCCCGATTCGAGAGCAAGAAGACTCGTGCGGATGTCGCTGGCCGACTCGTCGAACACGAGATCGCCGACGGGGAACAAGTTCCCAACCGCTCCGTAGTCGAGTTCGACCAGCGAATCAGCGGTGAACCCCGCCAGCCAACGCTCGAGATCGTGAACCCGATCGACCACCTGCTCAGCGAACCCGGCACCGTCGAGAACGGTCCGCGCCCACTGCACCCGGTCGATCGCATCGCCAACGGTGGCCCTGTACCGGATGGTCGTTCCGGATGTTCCCTCGTAGAGGTCCCTCTCCGTCGACCTGAAGGCGGCAAACCACCGCAACGGAACATGCCATGCCGACGACAGGATGTGGCTCTTGGAGTGTGACGTTTCGCGGCGCAACCGGCTGAGTTCGAGCACGTACTCGTTGCGTTTGGTTTCAGAGACGCCGGGCATCATCGGGTAGGTCCTGGAGAACGCGAGAATTCCTTCGAGCATCCGAACCCTGACGTTCCTCGGGCAGAGAAACTGGTTCCCGTTCCACTCCGTATAGAACCCGTCGTTCGTGAGAGGCTCGTCCCATATGTACCTCGAGTTCTGCATGATCGATTCTCCCCAGGGCGGCGGGCCGCGGAAGGGCGGGAGCGGGCCAACTCTCGAGGCCGGGACATAGACGCGGACGTAGGCTGAGCGAATCATTGGTGGGAAGCCTACGCCGTGTCACGAGAGGAATCGACCTCGAAGTCGCTACTAACATGAGGGCACTGGCACAACCATGAACTCCAAACAACTGGAGGACCGCCTTGGGAGTATTCGACAGCGTCGCAACCGAGCACCACGAATCTGTGCATTTCGGGATCGATCACAACTCAGGGCTCAAGTCGATCGTGGCCATCCACAGCACGGTCCTTGGGCCTTCACTGGGAGGAACCCGGTTCTACCCATACGTGTCAGAGAGCGACGCGCTCACCGATGTGTTGCGACTGTCCAAGAGCATGACCTACAAGGCAGCGTGCGCCGGACTGCCACAAGGTGGGGGAAAAGCCGTGATCATCGGGGACCCCGCGGAACTTGCCTCGCCTGACCTCTTCGCATCCTATGGAGACTTCATCGATGGTCTCGCCGGCCGATACATCACCGCAGAAGATGTTGGCACAACGGTCGAGGACATGGAGATCGTTGCATCGAGGACCAGGCACGTGAGCGGATTGTCGACCGCCCATGGGGGCAGCGGTGACCCATCCCCTGCCACAGCACGCGGTGTGCTCGTATCCCAACGAGCGGTCGCCACGCTCTTGTGGGGATCAGGTGATCTCTCGGGCCGCCGGATCGCTATCAAGGGCGTGGGCAAGGTCGGAATGGCCCTTGCTGGACTCCTGTTCGATGCCGGAGCGGAATTGATCGTCGCGGACATCAACGATGGCGCGACAGAGCATGCAGCAACACGGTACGGCGCCAAAGTCGTTGCAGTCGACGAGATCCACCAGGTCCATTGCGATATCTTCGCCCCATGCGCTCTTGGGGGAGACCTCAACGAATCGACCATCCCTGAACTGCGATGCACGGCCGTTGCTGGTTCCGCGAACAACCAGCTGGCGACCGAACGCGACGGAGACAGGCTCAAAGACGCGGGCATCTTGTACGCACCAGACTTCGTCGTCAATGCAGGGGGAATCATCAACATCGCAGCCGAACCGGGCGGGTACACCCTGGACAAGGCGAATACGATGATCGGCGCCATATTCGACAACGTCACAGAGATCCTCACCACTGCGGACAGACTTGGCATCAGCACCCACACGGCGGCGCAACGAGTCGCCGACGAACGGATCGCGGCAGCACGACACGGAGGAGGGCAGTGACCCTGGGACTCGACAGTGTGATCGACCACACCGCTCTTGGCTTGACCAACGACGACATCGTCGACCTCTACACCAAGATGCTGCTCGCCAGGCGGATCGATGAGCGCATGTGGGCGCTCAACCGCCAGGGCAGGGTGCCGTTCGTCGTGTCCGTCTCGGGCCACGAAGCCACACAGGTCGGCGCCGCAGCAGCCATCGACCCGTCGAAAGACTGGTCCATGCCCTACTACAGGGACCTCGCTTTCGCCTTGACGGTGGGCATCTCACCCGAACAGGTCTTTGCGGGCGTGTTCTCCAAGGAGATGGACACGTCCAGCGCAGGCCGTCAGTTGCCGAACCACTGGTCCGACCCCGACCTCAACATCTTCACGCAGAGTTCGGTCATCGCCTCCCAGTACCCCCAGGCGTGCGGCATCGCCTACGACCTCAAGGCCAGAGGGTCCGACGCCGTCGTCGTGGTCGACGGAGGGGAGGGTTCGACGTCTGAGGGAGACTGGCACGAATCGATGAACTTCGCAGGGATCCACAAACTTCCCCTCATCTTCTTGATCCAGAACAACCTCTACGCCATCTCGGTCCCCGAAGCATCAGAGGTCGCTGGCCAGGTTGCAGACCGTGCCAACGGCTATGGGATGCCGGGTGTGGTTGTGGACGGGAACAACGTGCTCGAGGTGTACGGCGCAATGATGGCGGCGGTCTCACGTGCCAGGGCCGGTGAGGGGCCAACGTTGATCGAAGCCAAGACCTATCGGTACTACGCCCATACGTCCGACGACGATGACAAGCTCTACCGCTCACGTGAAGAGGTCGAGTTGTGGCGCCGCAAGGACCCGATTCCGAATTTCCGGCAGTACCTCGTCGAGCAGCGGGTGCTGACGACCGAGCGCGAACGCGCGATCGAAGAGGAGATCGCCGATACGATCTCTGAAGCGGTCAAGACGACTGAAGCGGCGGCCAACCCGACCGATGCGCTGAGCCATGTCTACTCACACGAGATCACACCCCGTGAGCCGGTACGCACCATCGAGCCTGAGCCCCAGGGCGAGGAGCGCACCCTCGTGGGCGCTGTGAACAAGACGCTCCATGACCTGATGGAAGATCATGACGACATGTTCGTATTCGGCGAGGACGTCGCAGACCCGACGGGCGGCGTGTTCAAGGCCACCGTCGGCCTGACTGAGACCTTCGGTGAGGATCGCTCGTTCAATACGCCGCTCGCGGAGTCGCTCGTCGTAGGCCTCGGCATCGGCATCGCAGCGGCCGGGTCGCGGCCTGTGGCTGAACTCCAGTTCGCCGACTACGTCCACCCCGCCTTCAACCAGATCGTCTCGGAACTCGCCCGCGCACACTACCGAAGCAACGGGCGCTGGACGTTGCCGATGACCATCCGGACACCGTACGGCGGAGGGATACACGGTGCGTTGTATCACAGCCAGTCGATCGAGGCGTTCTACACACACGTGCCGGGGCTCAAGATCGTCATACCATCGACACCCGCGGATGCTGCAGGGCTGCTCCGGGCGTCCGTCGAGGATCCCGACCCCGTCATGTTCCTCGAACCCAAGAAGTTGTACAGGCTCGCAAAGGGCCCTGTCCCGCCGAAAGGACACATCGTTCCCCTGGGGAAGGCAGCCATGCGACGCGACGGCGGCGACCTGACGATCATCGCTTACGGCACGATGTCGCACTTCTCCGTCGAGGCGG
Source organism: uncultured Acidimicrobiaceae bacterium (assembly GCA_964444875.1). GTDB lineage: Bacteria > Actinomycetota > Acidimicrobiia > Spongiisociales > UBA5794 > JAMBLL01. The sequence continues at coordinate 5,513 of CAYUJA010000114.1, forward strand.
CAGACATTCTTGCGAAAGAGGGGATCAACGTCACCGTGCTCGACCTGCGAACCCTTCGCCCGCTCGATTGGCCTTCGATCGAGGCTGCCGTCGAACGAACGTCGAAAGTTCTGATCGTCTACGAAGACAACAGGTTCATGGGATACGGAGCAGAGGTCGCCGCCCAGATCGCAGAGAAGTCCTTCGCTTGGCTCGATGCCCCGGTCAGACGTCACGCGGCGCCAGACATCCCTGCCTTCCCGTTCGCCGCGTCGCTCGAGAACCAGGTGATGCCAGATGTCGCAGGCATCGTCGAAGCAGCCAGAGATCTGGCCCACTGGTGAGAGCATTTTCTTTCTCCCCCGGCTCTTTGGACGGGGGAGATGTCGAGGTACGAGACAGAGGGGGCCCTCATTGCTGATCGTTACCACCCCCGTTTCGCGTTCTGGCTGTCGGCTGATGGCTGTGAGCTGTTGGCTGATCCTCGTACTCTGACGATGCACATTCGCCCCGCAACGACTTCTGACATTCCTGCCATCGTTGCGTTCACGACGGGGACGTTCGAGTGGGGCGACTACG
>CAYUJA010000115.1:0-6047 GCA_964444875.1 uncultured Acidimicrobiaceae bacterium
TGGTCGAAGAACGCCGGAAGTAGAAATGCTGCCCATAGTCCCGCAATGAGGATGAATAGGACGATTGCCATCGATGTTCTCTCTTACTCCGCCAGCACCCCGAGCGTAGACACGCCGCGGCCACTTCCAGAGGATTTCGGGGGAATTGTTTTCAGGGTTGTGACATTCTGCCCCCGAACGGTACCGGAGCGCAAATCGACCACCTCTGGATGATACGGCAGAATCAGCGATGTCGACCGTATTCACCCGATGCGATCTCGACCGCGTGGGTGAGAACCGGGCCGATGACGTCGAGTCCTTCAGCCACCGCCTTCGGACTCCCGGGAAGGTTCACGATCACGCAAGCACCTCGGAGCCCCGAGACGCCCCGCGACAGCATCCCGAAGGGAACTTTCCCGAACGTGTCGGCACGCATCGCCTCTGACAGCCCCGGGATCTCACGGTCGAGCACGGCGCGGGTCCCTTCGGGTGTGAGATCTCTCGGGGACAGCCCTGTTCCCCCTGTCGTCACGATCAGGGACATCGTCTCAGCGAGGCGTTCAAGTTCCGCTGAGACGGACTCCACACCGTCGGGGATCACAGAGACAGACGCGATCGTGAAACCCAGAGTTTCGAGGGCATCGCGGGCAACGGTGCCGCTCACATCCTCACTGGTTCCTGCAGCAGCCGAGTCAGACACCGTGACGATCGCTGCAATGCGGTCAGCCACGGCGCCACTCACCGCTTCGGCCCCCGGACTTCGCGAGCAGTTCCACGAAGGCGATCCTTGCACTCCGGTCGATCCCCTTGACCATGTCGTAGATCGCAAGTGCGCCGACGGATGCGGCCGTCATCGCTTCCATCTCCACACCTGTTTTCGCCGTGACCGAGACCGTCGCCGTGATCCTGGCACCCTCGGGGATCTGCTCGATGGCCACCGACACCCCGGAGATCGCGAGGGGATGACAGAGAGGGATGAGGTCGGACGTCCGTTTCGCCCCGCCTATCGCCGCGATGCGGGCGGTGGCAAGGGCGTCCCCTTTCGGGAGATCGTCTGAGAACAGCCGGTCACGGGTGGCATCATCCATCTCCACGACGGCGGTTGCCACGGCCACACGGTCCGTGACGTCTTTCGCACCGACATCGACCATGTGCACGTTGCCTCGCTCATCGAGGTGGTTCATGTCATCCATCGAGACCCCTGTTCTCATCCCAGGTGAACATCTCGAGTGCCACCGGGTCGCCCGCTGACAAAGACCCTACCCCGACGGGCACGACAGCGAAGGCGTCGGCGTTCGCCAGGCCTGACAGGATGTTCGACCCTTGCCCACCCGACCCCACAGCAACGAACGAACCATCGTTGTCCGGGGCGAGCAGTACCCGTATGAACACATCCTTTTCGTCGTTCGTGTCCACGTCCTCCCCCATGACGCCCATGATCCGCGGCCGGAACAGGTGCGTGGCTCCCATCATCGACAGCAGAGCGGGGCGGACCATCTGCTCGAAGCTGACGAACGTGGACACCGGATTGCCGGGGAGTCCGAAGAGTGGAACCCCCTCGACGTGCCCGAAGGCGAACGGTTTCCCTGGTTGCATGGCGACCTTCCAGAACTCCACAGACCCGGACTCACGCAGGATCTGTTTGACGAAGTCGAAATCGCCCATCGAGACTCCCCCGGTCGAGATGATCACGTCCCCCACTTCGGCTGCACGGAGATAGGCCCGGCGCAGTTCGTCGATGTCATCGCCGATGATCCCGAGATCGATGTACGGGATGCGGAGTTCGTCGAGCACACCGCGCATCACCGGCCTGTTCGTGTCCCTGATCTTGCCTGGGCCGAGTTCCCCTGTCGTGGGTTCGACCACCTCGTCTCCGGTGGACATCAAGGCCACAACGGGCCGCTGCGAGACCACGGGAGTGACGCCGACACTGGCGAGGCTCCCGAGATGACGAGCGGTGAGCCTCATGCCTGGCTCGACGACCACATCCCCCTGTGCGATGTCCCCACCGGCAGCGCGCACGTGCATGCCCGCAACCGCCCCCGTCAGGATCGTGACCGAATCGGCTCCGGCAACCTCGGTGTCTTCGACCGGCACGACACAGTCCGCGCCGTTGGGCATCGGGGCGCCCGTCATGATCCTCGTCGCGGTGCCCCGGGCGACGGCCATCGTCGGGGCGGTGCCTGCAGGGACGTCCTCGTTGACGGGGAGCGTGACGGGAGCCGACGCGACGTCTCGTGCATGTACCGCGAAACCATCCATCGCGGAGTTCGGGAACGGGGGGATAGGCCCCGTTGCTACGGCGGGTTCAGCGAGGACACGATAGAGCGCCTCGTCGATGGGGACAGCCTCGGTCCCCATCGACGGAACCCCTGCCAGGACCTCACGTTGTGCTTCTGGGAGCGGTTTCACTCGATCTTCCTTTCAGAGCCCTGTACGAGGCGGCGGATGTTGCCACCGTGGCGGATCAGGACGAATATCACGATCGCGGTCGACCACACGAGGTCCGACCCCCGTCTCCCGGTGAGTGCAAGGAGCGGGACAGCGGCAAGCATCACGATGATCGAACCGACCGATGCGGTCTTCCAGACGATCAGGATGACCGCCCATATGACGGTGAGGGTCACGCCAACGACAGGTGCGAGGACCACGAGGCCTCCGAGTGTGGTCGCTACGGATTTGCCTCCACGGAATCGGTGGAAGACAGGGAACGCATGGCCGATCACTGCCGCGAACAGCGTCACGTCTCCGACAGCCGGGTCGACCACCGCAACGCCGCTCGCCCCCGCGCGCATGCCCTTGCCCGCATCACCGCCGAGACCGAGTCCTCCGAGTTTCTTGCCGAGAACCCGCATGACGTTCGACGTGCCGGTGTTGCCGGACCCGACCGTGTGGATGTCGATGCCCTGGCTCCGTGCCACGAGCACACCGAAGCTGACGCTCCCGAGGATGTACGCGGCCACGATGGAGAGGATCTGTTCCACACGGGCAAGTGTAGGAGCCACGAGCCAGGGTCCTGTCTCACCGTCGACCCCCTTCACATCGCGAGGGTGAGCCGATACGGTGATGCTGTGCTCTGGCTCTCACGACCTCCATATCTTCGATGGTTCGCTGCCGGCGCCATCGTCGTGGCGGCACTCGGGTGGGATCTCTCGAAGCGACAGAACGAACCGTTCCCCTTCGCCGCTCGTTCGATCTCGGCAGGGTCGGCCATCACGCAAGAACTGGTCGAATGGAAGCCTGTACCGGTCGGGTCGATACCCGCACCGGTGCTCTCCGGTGCCTCAGCTACGGTGAACATCGACGGAGGAGATCCGCTCACACGGTCGGTGGTCGCATCCTCACCTCCGCTACCGCAGGGTTGGTGGTCGGTACCCGTCGACCTCCCCCGCGGTGTCGCCATAGGTGCGTCCATTCGTGTGATCCTCCCCGATGGCAGCGCAGCGACAGGCATCGTGACCCAGCCAGCGGTCGACGACGGATACGGGGTGCCGTCACCTGGGACCGTCGGGTTCCCGGAGTCGATCGCCGACACGGTCGCGCAACTAGCAGCCACGGGAGACCTCGTCATCCTCGTCGAACCGTGATACGGGGTTCTAGAGCAGGATCAGAGCCACGGAACCGAACACGAGGCAGTAGATACCGAAAGGAACGAGGCCGACCTTCGTGAGGACACGCAACAAGATGGCGATGGCTGCATACCCCGACAAGCCGGCGACGACGACCCCGACCCACACGCTCGCCGGGATGCCAACATCGGAGGTAAGGACATCGAGCATCTCGAGCAGGCCTGCCCCGGCGATCACGGGGATGCTCAACAGGAAGGCGAACCGGGCGGCTTCAGTGCGCGTTACGCCTCTGGTCAGCCCGGTCGCGATGGTCATTCCAGAGCGCGAGATACCGGGGATGAGCGCGGATGCCTGTGCCAGGCCGATCAGAAGCGAGTCGAGCGGCCTGACCTGGCTCATCGTACGGTTACCGACCCTGATCAGCCGTGTGCCAAGCAGGATCAGGCCCGTGATGATCAACATCCCCGCGACGACCCGCGGGTTGCTCACGATTTCTTCGATCTTGTCCTTGAAGATGAAACCGAGCACGACCGCAGGCACCGTGCCGATCACGATCAGTGTGATCGTCCGGCGTGCCGGCCTGTCGAACCTCGCCATGTCCGCAAGGTCGGCCCGGTAGTACGCGAGGACCGCCACCAGCGTGCCGAGGTGGAGCATGGCACTGGTCGCAAGGTCTGGACCCTCCTTGTTCAAGAGCGCGGGTATGAGAACGAGGTGTCCCGACGACGACACGGGAAGGAATTCGGTGAGGCCCTGGATGAGTCCCCACAAGATGGCATCGAACATGGGAACAGCCTACATTCCTGCTTGCTCGGACTCTGGGACCGCGACCCTCGCGATCCTGCGGGCGAAGTAGTAGACCCGCTTGAGGTTGACGATGATGTCGGTCTCGAAACGGTACGTCGCTATGCGGTTCGGTTCGTCTGCCACCAGACGCACGGCTTCGTGCTGGCTCGCTGCACGCTCGAGGTTCCTGATGTGTGATTTCATCTGTGACACCTTCCTGGCAGCAGCCTGATCCTTCTGGGTCACGGCGATGAGCGCCAGTAGGAACGCGTCGTACACCGACTTGTGGAAGATCTCGAGAACCTCTCTCGTCTCGGCGCTCACTCTGATCGACCCACCGATCCTCTGCTGGCCGAGGGTCACGAGGTTGGTCTCGATTATGTCTCCAATGGCTTCGAGTGCGTTGGTCGCCTCGAACAGATCCATCAATTCGTCACTGCTCGCCTCGCTCAACCTCGCCTCACCGATGTCTCCGAAGTACTCGAGCAGCAGGCCGTGGAGAACGTCCACCTCGTCATCCATGGCCTCGACGTCTGCGAGGTCGTCGATCGTCCCGTCGAGTACCGCGGGAAGGATGTCTGCGAGCATTCCCTGTACACGCGACGCCATGCGAAGCATCTCCATGCGCGCCGCTGCCAGGGCGAGGCTGGGTGACCGTATCAGGCTCCTGTCGAGATACTTGGGGCGTAACAGGCCATTGGCGACCTTGTCGGGCAAGAGCCTCGTCACCAATGCCGCGAACTGGTTGACGAACGGGAGGAAGAGCAACGCGTTCGCGACGTTGAAGATCGTGTGTGCGTTCGCTATCTCGCGGGCGGTCCCGCCGCCGATCGAACCGACGATGGTCCCGAGCCACCCGACCAGGGGAATCCAGATGAGAACTCCGACCACGTTGAACAGGAGGTGCGCGACTGCCGCCCGCTGTGCCTCGCGGGGCTTGCCGATCGCTGCGAGGAGGGCGGTCACCGATGTCCCGATGTTGGCACCGAGTACAAGCGCTATCCCGGCCTCAGGTGTGATCAACCCCTGGCTCGCGAGCACGATCACGATACCCGTCGTCGCAGAAGACGACTGGACCAGTGCGGTGAGGATGGCTCCCGCAAGGATGCCGAGAAGCGGGTTGTCCAGTGTTGCCATTGCATTGATGAACGGCTCGTAGCTGCGCAGGGGACTCATCGCTCCGCCCATCACGACCATCCCGAAGAACACGAGTCCGAGCCCCATGACGGCAGTGCCTTGCGACTTCCTGGTCTGTTTCTTCGCCATGCTGCTGACGCCAAATCCGAAAGCGACGAACACGAGCGCCCAACTCGTGACGTTGAACGCGACGATCTGTGCCGTGATCGTCGTACCGATGTTCGACCCCAAGATGACGGGTATCGACTGGACGAAGGACATGAGGCCGGCGCTGATGAAACCCACGATGAGCACGGTCGTTACCGAAGACGACTGGATCACGGCCGTGATCCCTGCACCGGTGAGGAGGCCTGCGAAGCGGTTGACGGTCAGTTTCTCGAGAACACCTCTCGCCTTGTCGCCGACCACGAGACGCAAGGCCTCGGTCATCAACTCCATGCCGAGCAGGAACAGCGCAAGGCCGCCCACAAGCCCTACGACGAGCGTGAACCACTCGATGGAGTCAGTGGTCGGTCCGGCCGTTTCTGCGGTCGCGAGGATCAGGGCGGTGAGCATCGCTCAAGAGTAGACCTGCAG
>CAYUJA010000116.1:0-5992 GCA_964444875.1 uncultured Acidimicrobiaceae bacterium
TTCGAGCGACCGTGGTGGGTGAGGTCGTCGTTGTTGTGGTGGGTGCGACGGTCGTCGTTGTCGGAGCGATGGTGGTTGTCGTGGTCGGCGCCACGGTTGTCGTGGTCGTGGGCGCCGCGGTGGTGGTTGGTGCGACGGTCGTGGTGGTTGTTGGCACCGCCGTGGTCGTGGTGGTGGGTGGCGCCGTTGTGGTCGTCGTCGTATCGTCCGCCGACGACGGAGGTATGGCGATCGCCGCGAAGACGGCGAAAACCACCACAGCTATGGCTGTGCGAAAAGGAAGCGCTGTATGTGTCATGTGTTCGTGTCCACCTCAATCGAGCCGCATGGCTCAGCCCTCGGCACCAGTGTAACCAATGATTCAGTCCTGTGGGAAACGATTCAGTGCTGTGGGGAACGACTATCGTCGCGACCTCATGGAAAAATCAATTGGCATTGGACTACTTGGCGCGGGGACCGTCGGCGGCGCACTCGTACGTCGACTCATTGGCGAATCCGACGCGATCGCGCTGAAGACTGGTCTCACGTTCGACGTGCGCAAGATCGGCGTCAGTCAACTCGACAGGGAGAGAGCGTTCGAAGTCACAGAAGGGCTCCTGACCGATGATCCTTTCGAAGTCGTCAACGACCCGACGGTGGACCTCGTTGTCGAGGTGATGGGAGGCAAGGATCCAGCGGGAGACCTCATCCTCGCTGCACTCGAGGCTGGGAAGCCCGTGGTGTCCGCGAACAAGGAACTCATTGCGGCCCGTGGTCCAGAACTCATCGCTGCCGCTGAGCGTGCCGGGGTCCCGTTCCTGTTCGAGGCGGCTGTAGGTGGTGGAATACCCATCATCAGGCCGTTGTCTGAGACGCTCGCTGGAGAGACGCTCGACCGTGTCCTTGGAATAGTCAACGGGACGACCAACTACATCTTGACGCAGATGGAGGACGGCGCGACCTACCAGTCAGCACTCGAACAGGCGACTGAACTCGGATATGCCGAGGCGGACCCGACAGCCGATGTTTCTGGCGCCGATGCGGCGGCGAAGGCAGCGATACTGGCATCGCTGGCTTTCGGGACCTGGGTGGATATTCACGACGTGTACACCGAGGGGATCGAGAACATCACGGCTGTCGATATGTCCTTCGCTGCAGAATTCGGATTCGTCGTGAAACTGGTTGCGGTGTGTGAGCGTACCGATGCAGGCGTCAACGCACGGGTGCATCCAGCGATGATCCCTCGCGAGCACCCGCTCGCCTCCATACGTGGGGCAACGAACGCCGTGTTCATAGAAGGCGTAGCGATCGATTCACTTCTCTTTGCCGGCCCCGGCGCCGGAGGAGACCCGACGGCAACGGCAGTACTCGGGGATGTGATCGATGCTGCAAGAGCGATGCTGGCCGGGGCACAGGTCGCACCGAGGATCAGGTTCTCACCGGGAGACAGCGTCCCGTTCACAGACGTGCAGACCAGGTGGTACGTGCGCCTGCAGGTTGACGATCGGCCGGGCGTCCTCGCCAAGATCGCGGCAGGGTTCGGCGATGAGAACGTTTCCATCCGCTCGGTGTGGCAAGAAGGTGTCGATGAGGAAGCTGCTTTGATCGTGGTGACCCATCTCGCACCCGAGTCTGCCCAGCGCGCTGCACTGGCATCGCTCGAGTCGATCCCTGAGGTAATCGAGGTCGCCTCGGTCATCAGGGTGCTTGGCGGAGACCGATGAGGTGGGAAGGTGTCATCGCCCAACACCGCGACCATCTGCCCGTGACCGATGCGACCCCGATCATCACACTCCTCGAGGGTGGCACGCCGCTGATTCCGGCTCCGGCGCTCACTGATCGGGTCGGCCGCAGCGTGTACCTGAAGTTCGAGGGGATGAACCCGACGGGTTCGTTCAAGGATCGGGGCATGACGCTTGCGGTGTCCAAGGCGGTCGAGGACGGTGCCACTGGCGTCGTGTGTGCATCGACGGGGAATACCTCAGCTTCTGCGGCCGCGTACGCCGCCCGTGCGGGTATCGGGTGCATCGTCGTGCTTCCTGCAGGCAAGATCGCGGCAGGGAAACTCGCCCAGGCCATTGCGCACGGTGCGACGATCGTACCGATCGACGGCAACTTCGATGATGCACTCGACATCGTGCGGTCCCTCTCTGAGGCACATGGTCTGGCGCTCGTGAACTCGGTCAACCCGTATCGCATCGAGGCGCAGAAGACCGCTGCGTTCGAGGTCGTGGACGATCTCGGGCATGCGCCGGCGGTCCATGCACTACCTGTTGGCAACGCGGGGAACATCACGGCGTACTGGAAGGGCTACACCGAGATCGGCACAGCACCGAGGATGTGGGGTTTCCAGGCCGAGGGTGCGGCGCCGATCGTGTACGGAGAGGTGTTCGACGATCCAGAGACCATCGCCACGGCGATCAGGATTGGGAACCCTGCTTCGTGGGAGGGTGCCGTGGCAGCTAGGGACGAGTCGGGTGGCCGCATCGAGGCGGTCACCGATGACGAGATCCTTGCTGCGTATCGGTTCCTGTCGACCAAGGTCGGCGTGTTCTGCGAGCCGGCGTCGGCCGCGGGAGTTGCGGGCATCATGAAGTTCCAAGACGACCTCCCCGAAGGCGACGTCGTGTGCACGGTCACCGGCCACGGCCTGAAGGACCCAGACACCGCAACTGCCGATATCGAGTTCCCCTCCGCCGTCCCCGCCACCCTCGCCGCCGTCACCAAAGCCCTCAACCTCTAAAACCGCGTACCCAGGGTTCGCGGCGTCCTATTTGGCGCTGCCAGCCCACGGAATGGGTGGTGCTGCGTACCCAGGGTTCGCGGCGTCCTATTTGGCGCTGCCAGCCCACGGAATGGGGGAGGGGGTGTGGGATTGTGTCATACCCGGGTCGTACGCTGATGGGAAGGCGATAGGAAGGTGGCGGACGTGACGGAGATCTTGCTTGTGGTGCTCATCGTCGGTGTGATCGCGATAGGCGTGCTGGTCGTGAGGGCGAACGGGGCGAGCGATACTCACGAGGTCGATGAATTGCGGCGGAGCCTTGAAGTGATGATGCAGGAACAGCAACAGCTCGCAGGCAAGGTCGACAACGTTGGCAAGCAGCAGGTCGTGACGACGAACACGCTGCGCGATGCCGTGACGCAGTCTCAGGTGAAGCTCACGGCCGACCTCAATGAGCGCCTCGAGAAGGTGCAGCAGTCGATGGGGACCAACCTCACGGATTCGGCCAAAGCCACCGCCGCATCGCTCGGGGAGCTCTCGCAAAGGCTCGAGGCGATCGACAAAGCACAGACGAACATCACGAACCTGTCCGAACAGGTGGTGAGCCTCCAGCACGTGCTCGACGACAAACACGCACGTGGCGCCTTCGGAGAGGTCCAACTCAACGACATCGTCCTCGACGCCCTGCCACCGTCTGCCTACGACTTCCAGGTCGTGCTGAGCAATGGCAAGCGTGCGGATTGTGTGATCAAGCTCCCCAACCCGCCGGGGCCGATCGTCATCGATGCCAAGTTCCCCCTGTCCGCGTACACCGAGATGCTCAACGCCGACAATGACATCGACCGTGCGCGTCACGCCAAGCAACTCGGCACCGATACCAAAAAGCACCTCAACGACATCGCAGACAAGTACATCCTCGTGGGTGAGACATCCGACTCTGCGCTGATGTTCATCCCATCTGAAGCGGTATACGCAGAACTCCATGCCCACCATCCCGACGTTGTCGAACTGAGTCACAAACGCAAGGTATTCATCGTCAGCCCGACCACGATGATGGCCACGCTGACGACGGTGCGTGCGGTGCTGCGTGACGTCAAGATGCGTGAGCAGGCCGGCCTCATCCAGGTCGAGGTCGTCACGATGATCAAGGACGTCACTCGTCTGATGGAACGGGTCGCGAAACTCGAGGGTCACTTCGACCTCGCCGGGCGCGACATCAAGGACATACGTGTCAGCGCCGACAAGATCTCATCCCGTGGATCGAAGATCGAGGCGCTTGAACTCTCCGACGAGGGAGATGCCAAACAGGCGCTCGAGACACCGGGCGAGGCAACTCTCAACTGAATCAGACCTATAGAAGAACATCTGCCCTATACTGCGCGTGTTCCCACCACAGCCATTCCTGGTTCCGTCGTGGGCGTTCCCGGAGCGTTCGATCGCTTTCTCGCATCAGCGCCGCCGCTCATGGCCATCCGGCCGTTGAACCCAGCCATCTCGAAAGGGGCAAAAACGAGATGAGTACACCCAGGGCTACATTGCAGGAACTGAAACTTCCTGACCTTCGCGACATGGCGACGTCCGTCGACGTCGACCACGATGGACTGCAGAAAACCAAGCTCATCGCCGCGATTCTCGAATCCGAGAAATTCGACCCTTCCATGCTGCCTGATGACGTTCCCGAGGCTCCTGCCGAGGCAACGAAAGTCGTTCCCGCTGGTGGGTCCGAAGGCGGCGAACAGGGCGACGGCTCCCAGACAGATTCGTTCCAGACAGATTCAGACGACCGTGGCGACCGCCAGGGGAACCGGAACCGCAACCGGAACCGCAGCCGCAGCCGCAACCGCAGCCGCAACCGCGAACCGATCGACGAGTCAGAACTCGAGATCCGTGAAGGTATCCTCGATATCCTCCCTGAGGGTTACGGATTCCTGAGGGTTTCGGGGTATCTACCTGGAGACAAGGACGTCTACGTTGCAGCGAACATCGTCCGCAAGTCCGGGCTCCGCAAGGGGGACGTCGTTTCCGGCCCGGTGCGCCCCGCCAGGGCCCAGGAGAAGTTCCCCGCCCTCGTTCGTGCGATCAAGGTCAACGGCCTCGATCCTGAAGAGGCGGAGAACCGCCCGAAGTTCTCGCAGTTGACGCCGCTGTTCCCCGATGTGCGTTTGCGCCTCGAGGTCGACGGCGAGCCGAACTTGATGACAGCACGCATCATCGACCTCGTTGCGCCGATCGGCAAGGGTCAGCGTGGCCTGATCGTTTCGCCCGCAAAGGCTGGCAAGACCACCGTCCTCAAGGACATCGCGTACTCGATCTCGAAGAACAATCCCGAGTGCTATCTGATGGTCGTGCTCGTGGACGAGCGTCCTGAAGAGGTCACGGACATGCAACGTTCGGTGAAGGGTGAAGTGATCTACTCGACGTTCGACCGTCCCGCCGAGGAAGGCACGCAGGTGTCTGAACTCGCTATCGAACGTGCCAAGCGAATGGTCGAGATGGGCGACGACGTCGTCGTATTGCTCGATTCGATCACACGTCTCGCCAGAGCCCACAACCTCGCGGCGCCGGCATCAGGCAGGGTCCTGTCCGGTGGTGTCGACTCGACGGCACTGTATCCGCCGAAGCGGTTCTTCGGTGCTGCACGCAACATCGAAGAGGGCGGCAGCTTGACGATCATCGGTACGGCACTCGTCGAGACGGGAAGCCGCATGGACGAGGTCATCTTCGAAGAGTTCAAGGGAACCGGCAACATGGAGTTGCGCCTCGATCGCAAACTTGCAGACAAGCGCATCTACCCGGCGATCGACATCGAACCGTCGGGAACACGGCGCGAGGAACTGCTCATGGAACGGTCCGAACTCCAGGAGGTCTGGAAGCTCCGCCGTGTGCTTCTCGCCCTGGAATCGGGAGCGGCGCTTGCGCTGCTCATGGACAGGCTCAAGACCACGAAGTCGAACGCCGAGTTCCTGTTGTCCGTCGCAAAAAGCGGTCAGTGAACGCCATCCTGCCCGTCGCGTTACAGTTTAGCACTACCAATCAGGAGACCCCGTGAAGTCCGACATCCATCCGAACTACCGGCTCGTCGTGTTCCAGGACACGTCCTCCGATTTCGCCTTCTTGACGAATTCGACCATCGAGACGTCCAACACGATCGAGTGGGAAGACGGCAAAACGTACCCCCTCGCCAAGGTCGAGATCTCGTCCAAGAGCCATCCGTTCTACACAGGCAAGCAGATCCTCGTCGACACGACAGGCCGTGTCGAGCGTTTCCGCAAACGTTACGGCCAGACT
>CAYUJA010000117.1:0-5966 GCA_964444875.1 uncultured Acidimicrobiaceae bacterium
GCCTGGTGTCTCCCCGGTTCTCACCGACCCCGCTCATTTCCGAAGTACCTCGAAACCTGCCGCAGCGAACGCGACCACCGGGACGATGAAGATGGTGAATGCCACAAATAGCAGAGCGGCGTGCTAAGGATTTGCCCTGTGGAGGAATGCCGCCATCTGTCCCCGGGTCACGGTGTTGCCTGGGCAGTACCTGTCGTTGACCGGTGGGTTGCATCCTTTGGTGATGCCTGCTTCAGCGAGGCGGTTGATGTCGTCTTCGAAGATGGAGCTGTCATCGTCGACGAAGTAGTCGGTCGACGTAGGTGGCAAGTCGAGCGCTCTCGCGAGAAACGCTGCCATCTGGCCCCGTGTTGTGGTGTTGTCAGGGCAGAACCGATCGTTGACCGGCGGGTTGCATCCCTTGGTTATGCCAGCATCAGCGACACGGTTGATGTCGTCTTCGAAGATGGAATCGTCGTCGTCGATGAAGTAGTCGGTCGACGTAGGTGGCAAGTCGAGCGCCCTATTGAGGAACGCTGCCATCTGCCCGCGTGTGACGGTGTTGTCGGGGCAGTACCTGTCGTTGGCCGGTGGGTTGCATCCCTTGGTTATGCCTTTTGCGGACATCCATGCGATGTCGAGGCGGAACACCGAACTTCGGGTATCGATGAAGTCCTCGCCGACGAGCACCATGAACGAGTCGGTGGCCGTAGCCCCATACTCGTCGGTCACCGTCAACGCGACGTTGTTGGTCCCGACGGTGTCGAGGACGATCGTCGCTGTTTTGCCGGACGCCGATGCGGATCCGCTCGACCACTTCCACGAGACGATCGACCCGCCTGGCGAAGATGATGCCGTCCCGGATGCTGCCACGGACAGTGGTCTCCAGCCAAGGGTCGGTGCCCCGCTTGCGACGGCGTCGGGTAACAACGCTGTGATCAGTGCAGCGCCGGCGCTCAGCCGTCCACCGGTCACTACCTTCCCTGCCAGCGACGGCACCTTGTCGACCGAATCCAGGATGATGCTCTTGACCGACGCCGGGCTGGCGGTTGGCCTCAGCACGCGTATGAGGGCGGCGGTCCCCGCGACCATCGGCGCCGAGAACGAGGTGCCTGACTCTTCGATCCAACCGTCGATGTCTGCCATCATGATCTCGTCACCCGGGGCTGCGAGGTCGACACTTGTCGGTCCGATGTTCGAACTCCCGACGGGGAAGGTGGCAAGGTCGTCGTTGCGGTCTGTCGCGGCGACGGCGATCACGTTCGGTGTGTCGAAACTCGCCGGATACAGCGGCCAGGTGTCGTTGTTCGTACCATCGTTGCCTGCTGCGGCGGTCACGATGGCGCCGGCGTCGTTGGCGGCTTCGACCGCATCGGCAAGTCCCTGGTTGAAAGAGCGGGATCCGAGCGAGAGGTTGATGATGCGGGCACCGTTCGCCAGTGCATAGTTGATGCCTTCCATGATGGTCGCCAGCGGGCATCCGGGGTTGCACACCCGCACCGGCATGATCATCGTGTTCGGTGCGAGGCCGACGACACCCACCGAGTTGCGGGAAGCAGCGATGACGCTGGCAACACCGGTCCCGTGGCCGAGGACGTCCTGGACGTCGGCGTCATCGTCTGCGAAGTCCCAGCCGTTGTAGTCGTCGATGTATCCGTTTGCGTCATCGTCGATGCCGTTGTCTGGGATCTCTCCCGGGTTCGTCCAGAGACGGTCAACGAGGTCTGGATGGTCGAGGTCGATGCCGCTGTCGAGCACGGCGACCACCTGTTCGGCGGCGCCCTCGGTGACCGCCCAGGCGGCGGGTGCGTCGATGTCTGCCCCCGGGGTGCCTCCGAGTTGGCCCGTGTTCTCGAAGCCCCACTGGTCGGGGTACAGAGGGTCACCGAGCAGTTCGTAGATCGTGTTCACATCCGTTGTCGCACCGAGGCTGTCGGCAGACTCGATGTCGAGACCAGACACACCCTCGACGAGGACCCATCCGAACCCGATGTCTCGGACATCGGCGGCATCAGCGTTGAGCAAGCTGAGCGAGTCGATACGCACGAGGACACCGGCAGCAGCGAGCGGTTCGTTCTCAGCCGCCCTCACGGGACGGTTGGAGCCTGCTACCACTACCGAAGAGATGAGGCCGACCACCATGGCGACAGCGATCGACAGAGTCCTGGTCCTTGACAGTGTCACGATGTGAACCCTACATCGGTGGTGGCGAATCGAGTGCTCTCTCGAATCGGGACGTCCCGTGTGACGATCAACGGATTCGCGTCACTCGGTGAGCATCCATGCATATTCGGTGCCGGTGAGCAGTTCGGCGATCTCATCGTAGTTCTCGAGGATCTCCGTCAACGGAAACGGGTTCGTCGGCGAGAGGGCGGGTTCGCTGTCGATCGGTGTCACGTCGAACAGGTCACAGATCCGTCGGTACGCGACGGATGGATCTCGAGCGATGTCGTCCTCGTACGTGAGCCACAGTGTGCCGTCCTCCGGCAGGAGGGCGTGGAGCGCCCGCTCACCCGCTGTGAGTTCGTGGAACACGTCCAGCAGCCGTTTCGGTCTGCCGAAGGGGACGCGTGCGGGGTCGAGTCGGATCGAAACTGGAGTCGCCGAACCTTGCGAACGGTGCCAGGTGCCGCTCGCTCTCCCGACGGCTCCCGAGACGACCCGCCGCAGGTAGTTGCTGCGGTGCAGGGCAACGAACCGGTCGAAGCCAAGGTCGCGGAGCATGGAGATGTAGTCGGGAAGTGAGAGGCCGAGTCTGCCGAGATGATGGGACTGGAGGTACTTCGTCTCGAATCCGTAGTGCAGTGGCGTCTGGCCCTTGCGTTGACGGATAAGTGGTTCGGGAGCCAGGTTTCCCGGCACACCGAGTTCTGCCCTGCGATGTGGTTCAAAGATCTCTCGGTCCCAGTCGATGTCTGGATGCTCGTCGAGCATGCGGCCCACGACCGTGCTGCCGCACCGCCCGACGTGAAGCATCGCGAGCGATACCTGTGATAGACCCTCGGGGTGGGTACCGGTCCGGTGGTGTTGCCTGGGCAGCATCCCGTCAGGCTAGTTCTGTCAGACCGTGACGGGTTCACGGTCCGCAATCGGGAGCAGCGCGCCCTACAGGTTCGCCCGGTGGAGGAATGCTGCCATCTGTGCGCGGGTGACGGGGGAGTCTGGGCAGTACTGGTCGTTGGTCGGTGGGTTGCAGCCTTTGGTGATGCCTGCTGCTGCGAGGCGGTTGATGTCGTTCTCGAAGATGGAACCGATGTCGTCGGTGAAGAAGTTGGTTGCGGTTGTCGGCAGCGCGAGTGCCCGTGTGAGGAACGCTGCCATCTGTCCGCGGGTGACGGGGGAGTCTGGGCAGTACTGGTCGTTGGTTGGTGGGTTGCAGCCTTTGGTGATGCCTGCTGCTGCGAGGCGGTTGATGTCGTTCTCGAAGATGGAACCGATGTCGTCGGTGAAGAAGTTGGTTGCGGTTGTCGGCAGCGCGAGTGCCCGTGTGAGGAACGCTGCCATCTGTCCGCGGGTGACGGGGGAGTCTGGGCAGTACTGGTCGTTGGTTGGTGGGTTGCAGCCTTTGGTGATGCCTTGTGCCGACATCCACGCGATATCCAGGAGGAACAGCGAGCCCGCGGTGTCCGTGAAGTCCTCTCCCACGAGGACGGTGAACGAATCAGTCGAGGTTGCGCCATCGTCGTCGGTGACCGACAGCACCACCTCGCGTTCACCGACCGTGTCCAACGTGATCTCGGTGTTCTCACCCGATGCCAGGGTCGGTCCCGCCGCCCACTTGTATGACACGATCGACCCATCGCTGTCAGACGATCCCATTCCGGAGACGTCGATCGTCAATGGCCTCGTGCCGAGGGTGGGCGAGCCTGAAGCCACGGCCGTTGGTGCGATATTCGGTGGGGCTATGCCCGTGATGGCGACGGTGTCTGTGTTGGTGGCTCCGTCGTTGTCAGTGACGGTGAGTGTGAAGACGTGGGTACCCGGGGTGTCGATGGTGACGGTTGGGGTTTCGCCAGTTGCGGTGATCGGTCCCGAAGCCCATTTCCATGACACGATGCTGCCGTCGGAGTCAGACGACCCTGTGCCGTCGAGGTCGACGCTGAACGGCACGGTCCCGGTCACGGGTGATGCGTCTGCGACAGCGGTGGGAGCCTCGTTTGCGGTGATGGTGATCGTGTCTGTAGCGGTGAGTCCGTCATCGTCGGTGACGGTCAGGGTGATGTCGAAGGCTCCTGATGAGGTCGGCGCCCACTGAGCGGTTTCGGCTGCAACGGTGGTGCCATCGGGGAGGAGCCACGAGTAGCCGACGATCGTCCCGAAGGGGTCGGAGGATCCCGCGCCGTCGAGGTCGACGGCAAAGGGCAGTACGCCACTCGTGGGTGTTCCCGTTGCGACGGCGACGGGTCTCGTCGCAGTGGTGATCGCGGTGCCGACGTTGAGTCGTCCGCCGGTGGCGACCTTGCCGGTGAGCGACGGCAGTGGGTCAACGGAATCGAGCAGGAACTGTTTCACGTCGCCCGGACTGGCTCCGGGCAGCACGGACCGCACCAGGGCCGCCGCACCGGCGACCAGCGGGGAGGCGAACGATGTCCCTGAACTCGACGTCCACAGTCCGTTGAGCGTTGCGACAGAAATGCTCCTGCCCGGTGCTGCCAGGTCGACGGACGAGACTCCGTAGTTGTGGGACGGTACCAACTGGTCGTACCGGTTGGTTCCCGTCACGGCGATCAGGTTCGGTGCGTCGAGGCTCGCCGGGTAGAGCGGTGAGATGTCGTTGTCCGTTCCCTTGTTGCCTGCCGCAGCAACGACCACGACGCCGGCATCGTTCGCCGCGTCAACGGCGTCGGCGAGCGCCTGGTCATAGGCAGCAACACCGAGCGACAGGTTGATCACGTCGGCTCCGTTGGCGATCGCGTAGTTGATGCCCTCGACGATCATCGACAGGGGACAGTCGGTGTCACATACGCGTAGCGGCATGATGGTCGTGAGCGGTGCAACGCCGACGAGGCCGACGTCGTTGCGTGTTGCGGCAACCGTCCCCGCCACCGCCGTTCCGTGCCAGTACTCGTCGTTGGGGTCGGCATCGGGTGTCGCGCCGTCGCCGTAGAAGTCCCAGCCGTAGGCGTCGTCGATGTACCCGTTGCCGTCGTCGTC
The DNA here is from genome assembly GCA_964444875.1 of uncultured Acidimicrobiaceae bacterium. Lineage (GTDB taxonomy): Bacteria > Actinomycetota > Acidimicrobiia > Spongiisociales > UBA5794 > JAMBLL01. The sequence continues at coordinate 5,134 of CAYUJA010000117.1, forward strand.
GATGTTGTTGCCAGGGACCTCGGCGGTGTTGGTCCACATCCGGTCGACGAGGTCGGGGTGGTCGAGGTCGACACCCGAATCGACGACCGCAACGATCACTTCGGGCGTGCCTTCGGTGATCGCCCAGGCTTCAGGGGCATCCACATCGGCGTCGACGGTGCCACCAAGCTGTCCTGTGTTGTCGAGTCCCCACTGGTCGGGGAAGAGCGGGTCACCGAGCAGTTCGTAGATGGTGTTGGGATACGGGGTGCCGATCGCCTCAACCTGTGCCTGAAACGAGGGGTCGTCCGGGTCGCCTTCGACGAACACCCATCCGAAGCCGATGTCCTCCACACCCTCGACGGCCGCCATCGTGCCCAACAGACCGGCGCCCCTCGTGTCGACCTTCACGAGTACACCGTCGGAGATCGCAGAACCCGGTTCCGCTGCCGTCGCCGCCTCCGTCGGTCCGGTAGCAATGAGCGCGAAGGCAGCGCTCAGAGCGACGAAGAGGACGACCGATCGGCTGGTCAAGCGAGATAGAGCCACCAGGACAAGGCTACAGGGACCGGCCATATGCCGGCTTCTATCGGCGTCGAGTCATCGGACCGGGAAACGGACACTTCGGATTTCAGCGGGGTGTGAATCAGCCGACAGTTCGGTGGTAGCAAGCGAAATCGGGTGGTCCGAGGTGGCGCCTGTTTGATGCGTTCTCGCTGGCAGCAGTCCCCCTTTCAAGGGGGACGGGCGAGCTTGCGAGCCAGGGGGATAACGCGCAGCCACCGCGAGACCGAGCGCGTGGTGGATCCCCCTGCATCGTCGCTGGCGCTCCTCTGCCGTCCCCCTTGAAAGGG
>CAYUJA010000118.1:0-5904 GCA_964444875.1 uncultured Acidimicrobiaceae bacterium
TGAACTGTGAACTGTCAACTGTGAACTGTCAACTGTGAACTGTCAACTGTCAACTTCCGCTCAATACAGCGCTGAGGCCAGCTGGCGTCGGTAGCTGGACGTCAACGGATGGTCGGGGCCCAACACGCCGAAGATGTCGACCATGGCGAGCCTGGCATCCTCTTTCCGGTCGGTCCCGGTCCGTACGATGGCCAACATCCTGTCGAGAGCCGGCTCGTATTCGCCACGTGCAGCGAGCGCTCTTGCGAGATCGAGTTGTGCACCGTGGTCGTCGGGTTCCGCGTGGACGGCAGCCTCGAGGACGCTGATATCGGTCCCTGCAGCCTCCCGGAGTCTGGCGGCACCCTGGAGCCGGTCGACCTCTGCGTCTGGGATGAGCTTGCCAAGCACGATCAAGGCCTCGTCGGTCTCGCCCTTGTCGATGAGCAGCGCGGCGAGTGACGTCCCCGCTTCTTGATGGTCGGACTGGATCCCGAGTGCCTGTCGCAAGATGTGTTCAGCGGTCACCACGTCGCCCGAGATCAACGCGGATCGTGCTTGTTCAACCATGAGATCGACTTCCGATGGCATGATCGACTCGATGAACGCAAGGATCGAGGCTTCCGGCAGTGCTCCAGAGAAGCGGTTGACCTCTGTGCCATTGACGATGGCAACGACCGTCGGGATCGACTGGATACCGAACTGCGCAGACAGTTCCTGGTTCGCGTCCACATCGACCTTGGCGAGTACGAACGTTCCCTCGCCGGCCTGCGTCATCCGTTCGAGCAGCGGAGACAGCGTTTTGCACGGTCCGCACCATTCGGCCCAGAAGTCGACGAGGACCGGTACCTCGCGCGAACGCAGCAGTACCTCCTGCTGGAATTCGGTGGTGGAAACGTCGATGATGTGTTGATGTGTGCCTTCCATGTGTCCAAGGATAGAGAACGGTCGCGTGGTAGATTCCGAGCTATGGAACAACGACCCACCGCACCCTTCGGACGGGTTCTCACGGCCATCATCACCCCTTTCGCCGCCGACGGCTCCGTTGACTATGTGACGTTCTCGCGCCTGGTCAACCACCTCGTTCACAACGGTTCAGAGGGCATCGTCGTTTCCGGTACCACAGGGGAGTCACCCACGCTGACAACGGCCGAGAAGTCGGCCCTGTTCAAGGCCGGTGTCGACGCAGCCAAGGACAAGACGTACATCGTCGCCGGCGTCGGCACCTACGACACCGCGGAATCCTGCGAGGCGGCGCGTGCTGCGGCAGATGCGGGTGTCGATGGTGTCATGGCCGTGACGCCGTACTACTCCAAGCCGCCCCAGGCGGGCATCGTGGCGCACATGGCTGCCATTGCGGACACGACGGACCTTCCCATGATGGTCTACAACATCCCCGGGCGTACGGCCACGCTGATCCAGGCGGACACGCTCGTCGAACTCGCAGGACATCCCAACATCTGCTGTGTCAAGGACGCCGTCGACGATCTGGCGTGGTCGCTCGACGCTATCGAGAAACTGCCAGAGGGGTTCGCCGTGTACTCTGGCAGTGACACCATGACCAGGGACCTCGTCACAGGAGGCGCCGTCGGTGTCGTGTCGGTGACCTCGCACCTCGCCGGTGTGGAGATCGCCGCGATGGTCGACGCGCTCTACAACGGCGACGAAGCGAAGGCCAAACAGATCGACGACCTGCTCGCACCGCTCAACGCCGCCTTGTTCCGGGAGCCGAACCCGATGCCGCTCAAGGCCGGACTCACTGCGTACTGGGACGACGTAGGCTCTCCGAGATTGCCAATGGTCGATGCGCAACCCGAAACGATACGAGCGATCGGTGACGCCCTCACCGAGATCAACAGGAATCGAGGATCATGACGGTCAAGATCGGCTTTCTCGGTGGACTCGGCGAAGTGGGGCGCAACTGTGCGTCGATCGACATCGACGGCGCCGTCGCTCTGATCGATTGCGGATTGATGTTCCCCGAAGAGGACATGCTCGGGGTCGACCTCGTGCTTCCCGACTTCGCATCCATCCTGTCACGCAAGGACGATCTTCAATGCATCGTGCTCACGCACGGCCACGAGGATCACATCGGCGCGCTGGGGTTCCTGCTCAAAGAGGTCAACGTCCCGATCTACGGCACGGCGCTCACCGTCGAGTTCGCACGGGCACGGATCGAAGAGTACGGGATCACGCCAGACCTTCGGTCGGTCGACCACTACGAGTGGGTCGAGCACGGGCCGTTCCGGTTCACCTTCATCCCCGTGTCACACTCCATCCCCGATGCAGCAGGTATCGCGTTCGAAACGCCGGAAGGGATCGTGCTCCATAGCGGTGACTTCAAACTCGACCCGACCCCGATCGATGGCGTGCCGACCGACCTGCGGTCCTTCGGTGCGATCGGCAAGCGCGGGGTCAGGTTGCTGCTCGCCGATTCGACGAACGCTGAACGCCCCGGGTATGTGCCGTCCGAGACGACGGTCGGTGAACGACTCGACGAGATCGTCAGCCATGCGGACGGGCGGGTGATCCTCGCGTGTTTCGCCTCCCACGTCCACAGGGTCCAGCAGGCCATCGACGCCGTGGTGAGGGACGGCCGGAAGTTCGCCTTCATCGGCCGGTCGATGTTGCGTAACTCCGACATCGCCTCGAATCTGGGGGTTCTCGACATACCCGAACGTTTCCTCGTTGACCTCGATGAACTGGTCGACATGCCAGAGGCCGACACGGCGATCATTTCCACCGGGAGCCAGGGCGAGCCATTTGCGGCCCTGTCGCTGATGGCTGCCGGAGAGCACCGGTTCGTGTCGTTGTCTGAAACCGACACGGTCATCATCTCTGCGACACCGATCCCCGGCAACGAGACGCGGGTGTCGCGTGTGATCAACAATCTCTACCGTGCCGGTGTCACCGTGTTCCACGGCAGGAACACCCATGTGCACGTTTCGGGCCATGCAGCAGCCGAGGAACTCAAGACGTTCTACAACACGGTACGACCCGATGCGCTCGTCCCCGTCCACGGCGAGTACCGCCACATGATCGCCAACGCTGCGATCGGCCGGGCGATGCGGATCCCGGAGGTGGAGGTGTGCGAGGACGGCGACGTCGTCACCCTCGACGGTGGGGAACTCACTGTCGAGCGCCAGGCGATCCCTGGAGGATATGTCTACGTCGATGGCGTCGAGGTCGGCGAGGCAGATACGATCATCAGGGACCGCAGACATCTCGCAGACGACGGTGTGTTGATCGTCACACTCGGGTTGAATTTCTCTACCGGTGAGATTCTGTTCGGCCCCAATGTCGACAGCCACGGCGTCACGAAGGACTTCGACGATCTCCATGAGATGATCGCTGAACGGATCACGGCTTCGATCGGGACGCTCGACGTGCCCGTCGACCCCGATGTTCTGCGCCGCCGGATGCGCAACACTGCCACCAGGGCTATCAAGAAGGTGGCCAAACGCAGACCTGTGGTGTTGCCTGTCGTCATAGAGGTCTGAGCACAGGCAGCTAACAGCCTTCAGCCAACAGCCCTCAGCCAGACAGGAGAAGACCGGTGACGTGTTCCCTGCGATCCGTCGGATAACCGACAACGGAGAACGGAAAACCGAAAACGGACAACGGAGAACGGTTCCGCATGAACACAACGAAGAGGGCCTTCGGCCTTGCGCTCGGGAAGAGACTCATCACCACCGATGGTCCGGTTGCAGTCGACGGGATCACGGACACGGTGACCATCGGACGAGACCGCTTCGGTGTCGCGTACATCGAGGCAGGCAACGATGTCGACGCCTGGTTCGGTCTTGGTTTCTGCCACGGGCAGGACCGGGCCTTCCAGATGGAGGGGTTGCTGAGGGCAACCAGGGGGACGCTGTCGGCGCTGGTTGGTGAAGACGCCCTGCCGATCGACCGTCTGTCGCGTCGTATCGGGTTCAATCGCTCTGCAAGGGCCCAATTGGCGGCGCTCGACGCCGAGATTCTGGCAATGGTCGAGGCATACGCCCGGGGTGCATATCAGGGAGCAACGCTCGGAGGGCCCAAGCATGCACACGAGTTCGCTCTGTTGAAGTCCGAACCCACGCCGTACGAGGCCACCGACGTGCTTGCTTTGATGAAACTGCTGGCGTTCCTGCTCGCTTCGAACTGGGATAGCGAGTTGATGCGGTACAAGATCGTGACGGAGGACGGCCCTGAAGCCCTCCTGGCGCTCGACCCGACCTATCCGGATTGGCTGCCGGCAACGATCCCACCGGGGAAACCTGCTGGAACCGCTGTGGATGCACTCGCGTCCGACCTCGAACGCTTCAGCACGGTCGTCGGCCTTGGTGGGGGATCGAACAACTGGGCGATCGCAGGTGACCGAACGGCAACAGGCAGGCCGATCGTTGCGAACGATCCGCACCTCAAGCCGAGCCACCCGTCGCACTGGTACCTCGCCCGCGTCTCGACTCCGGATTGGCGTGTGGCAGGGGCGAGCATCGTCGGGGCCCCAGGGATCCCCATAGGTTTCAACGGCTACTGCGCCTGGGGCGTCACCGCAGGGCTCACCGACAACACCGACCTCTTCCTGACAGACGTCGGGGAGGATCGGGCCAGTGTTCGTGTGGGGAATGCCTACATCCCCTGTGACGTGCTCACCGAAACGATCGAGGTGAAGGGAGGCGATGACGTCGTTGAACAGATCCTCGTCACACCCCATGGACCGATCATCGGCCCGGCCCTCGACAACGCAGACGCATCGATCGCGATGCGCGCGGTGTGGCTCGAAACGGGTCCGGTGAGAGGGTTGCTCACAGCGCACACGGCGCGGTCTGTTGCAGAGATCAAAGAGGCCTACCGGTACTGGCCTGGACTGCCGCTCAACGTCCTGTCCGCTGATCAGGCTGGAGACATCGCATGGCAACTGGTGGGTGAGACACCGGTGCGTAGACAAGGGTACGGCACGCTGCCGATGCCTGGCTGGGACCCGGTCGTGGGATGGGAGGATGTACGGCTGTCTGTGGACGAGTTGCCCGGTGCCGTCAACCCGGTCTGTGGGTTTCTTGCAACGGCGAACAACAAGCCGATTCAGGGTGACGAGGGCCCGTTCATCAGCCACGATTTCATCGATGGCTACAGGGTCGCTCGTATCACCGAGAGGCTCGACGAGCGCGATGACTGGACGGTCAGCGCTGCAGGGCGACTCCAGATGGACCAGTCGCCGATCCCGTGGAGAGAGATGGGAGCAGCGATCATCGGGTGCGGGGCCAGCGACCCCAACGCCGTCCTCGCCATCGAGATGCTCGAGTCGTGGGATGGTGTCTCATCGAAAGATTCCTCACCCGCCACGGTGTACGAATTCTTCGTGGTCGAGATGGCTCAGCGGTTGGTACGGACAAAGGCGCCACGGTCATCACAGTGGGCGCTCGGGAAGGGCATGAGCGTGTTGACCCCCGAGTCGATCATGTTCACCCGAAGGACGGGCCACCTCTCACGGCTCCTGAGAGACAAACCGGACGGATGGTTCGACGGAGGCTGGAACAACGAGATCGCGGACGCACTCGCCACCGTCACACGCCGTCTCATCGATCAGTACGGCACGGACACGCAACGCTGGGCATGGGGCGTCGTCAGGCCATTGTCGTTCGTCCACCCTGTCGGGGAACGAAAGCCGATGGACAAGGTCTTCAACCTCGGGCCGTTCCCGTGGGGAGGTGACGCCAACACGATCGGCCAGGCTGCGGTTTCGTTCCTCGACCCCGTGGAGAACTCACCGTTCGTTGCGTCGATGCGGATGGTCGTCGACGTGGGGGAGTGGGATGAGAACCGCTTCGTCCTTCCAGGGGGCCAGTCGGGGAACCCGATGTCTCCCCATTACGACGACCAACTCGACCTGTACCGCTTCGGAGGCGCCATATCCATAGCGTGGTCTCCCGATGAGATAGA
>CAYUJA010000119.1:0-5896 GCA_964444875.1 uncultured Acidimicrobiaceae bacterium
TTTTCTTCGCTGATGGCTGATGGCTGACGGTTGATGGCTGACGAGAGGAATAGCGTTGGCGCATCGTCGGTTCCCCGAACGCAACGTACCGACACGACACGAGGTAGGAACCATGGATCTGAGCTTCTGGTGGCTCTTCCCCGTGTCCATCGTGATCGCGGCCACGGCGAACGGGGCAGGGATCGGGGGAGCGACGTTCTTTTCACCCCTTTTCGTCATCGTCCTTGGTCTCGAACCGGTGATCGCGATCGGTGCGGCGCTGCTCACGGAGGTCTTCGGCTTTGCATCAGGTGTGATCGCCCATCAGCGGGCCAGAGCTATCGATTGGCTTGCTGTCCGCAGGTTGGTCGTGGTCTCTGTTCCGCTTGCCGTCATCGGTTCACTTCTTGCCGGGTTCGCCCCCGAGACCCTCCTCAAACTCCTGCTGGGGTTCGGCCTCCTGTTCATCGCGATCACGTTCGTCCGGCACCACGACCCGGTCGTGGAAGATGTTGAGATCGCCCAAGGCATCGGCGTCGTACAACCGTCCGTCCAGCGCCGCATCGTGCTCGCCGATGCAACCGTGTACGACTACGAACTCTGCCGCATGAACGAAGGCCGCATCGGCGCGGCGGTCGGTGGCCTCCTGGTGGGCCTCATCTCGACAGGACTGGGTGAGGCGAACTCGTACTCCCTGGTGAAGCGTTGCCGTATCCCGAGTCGGGTCGCCATTGCGGTATCGGTGACGACCGTCGCAGTCACCGCCCTCGCCGCCAGCGTCACACACCTCATCGATTTCCTGGCGACCCCCGACGCAAACGGGGCGCTCATCATCTCGATCGTGATCTTCACCATCCCCGGTGTCATCATCGGAGGGCAACTCGGCCCCCAGATCACGGGCCGCATCCCGGAGCGCACGCTGATCCGTTCGATCGGCTGGCTGTTCCTCGCGGTTGCAGCCATCACCATCTGGGAAGCCCTTGTGTGACAGTTTTCAGTTTTCAGTTGACAGTTTTCAGCCGGAAGTTCGCTAGATGCGGAACTGTGAACTGTGAACTGTGAACTGTGAACTGCTCCTCAATTGCTTGAACATTTCCGTCCAACCGTGTATTCTCTCAAACACAGTTGAAGACTTTTCACGACTCTCCGGCAGCAGAGACGGGATAGCTGTGTGCTATCCCCAGTTTGTGCTATCCTGACCCATTCGCCCGTAACTGCTCCGCGCGATCCGCGTTGTGCAGCATCTATATGAGGAGGACTCGCGTTGGCCCGTGCGCGTTCCAGCAGGCTCTCATTCGCAAAGATCCCCGAGGTCCAGGAGATCCCAGATCTTCTCGACATTCAGAGGGAATCGTTTGAAGCCTTTTTAGAGACCGGTTTGAGGCAGATGTTCGATGAGGTTTCGCCCATCGAAGACTTCACCGGCAACCTTGCACTTGAGCTCTCCGACCATCGGTTCGATGAGCCCCCACTGTCCATAGAGGAAGCGAAGGACCGCGATACGAACTATGCCCGTCCGCTGTATGTGACCGCCAGGTTCCTCAACAAGGAGACCGGCGAGATCAAGGAGCAGCAGGTCTTCCTCGGAGATTTCCCGATGATGACCCGCAACGGAACGTTCATCATCAACGGTACCGAGCGTGTCGTCGTGAGCCAGCTCGTGCGTAGCCCTGGTGTGTACTTCGACGAGACGCGTGACAAGACAACGGGTCGCCCGACATACGCATGCAAGGTGATCCCTGGTCGCGGTGCGTGGCTCGAGTTCGACATCGACAAGAAAGAAACGATCGGTGTCAGGGTCGACCGGAAACGTCGCCAGTTCGTCACCACGTTCCTGCGCGCGCTCGGCATCGCCGAGACCGACGAGGAGATCATCGCTCTGCTCGGGGACACCACGCTTGTGCGCAACACACTCGAGAAAGATCCGACGTCCACCAAGGACGAGGCGCTCCTCGACCTGTACCGCAAGCTGCGACCGGGCGAACTCACCACCATCGAGTCAGCCCGTAGCCTCATCAAGACGCTCTTCCGGACGCCGAAGCGGTACGACCTCACACGGGTTGGTCGGTACAAGCTCAACCAGAAGCTCGGTGGCGATGCGTCGATAGAGATGCTCGACAACTTCAAGGCGTCGGAGCAGGGCCTGATCACAGATGATGACATGGTCAGGACGATCAAGTACCTGATGGGACTCCACGAAGGGGCCGATGGGTACAGGATCGACGACATCGACAACTTCCAGAACCGTCGTATTCGTACGGTCGGGGAGCTGATCCAGAACCAGATCCGCGTCGGACTCACCCGCCTCGAGCGCGTGGTCCGCGAGCGGATGACGACCCAGGACCCGGAAGCGATCACCCCGCAGACCTTGATCAACATCAGGCCCGTGGTCGCATCCATCAAGGAGTTCTTCGGGACGTCCCAGCTGAGCCAGTTCATGGATCAGCCGAACCCGCTCGCATCGATCACCCACAGGCGCCGGCTGTCCGCTCTGGGCCCTGGCGGCCTGTCGCGTGAGCGCGCAGGTTTCGAGGTTCGCGACGTGCACCCGTCCCACTACGGACGGATGTGCCCGATCGAGACTCCTGAAGGTCCGAACATCGGACTGATCGGGTCGCTTGCGTCGTATGCGCGGGTCAACCGGTTTGGGTTCATCGAGTCCCCGTACCGTCGTGTCATCGACAACAAGGTCTCGACACAGGTCGACTACCTGACTGCGTCCACGGAGGAAGGCCATGTGATCGCCCAGGCGAACGCACCGCTCAACCCCGATGGCTCCTTCGTGAACGAGTACGTTCTCGTTCGCAAGACCGGAGGCGAGATCGACAATGTGAAGGCCGACCAGGTCGACTACATGGATGTCTCGCCGAAACAGGTCGTCTCGATCGCTACGGCGTTGATCCCGTTCCTCGAACACGACGATGCGAACCGTGCGCTGATGGGTTCGAACATGCAACGTCAGGCCGTTCCCCTCATCACGTCCGATGCTCCCCTTGTGGGCACGGGCATGGAGGGTCGCGCCGCCAAGGACTCCGGCGAGGTGGTCGTTTCGCCGATCGATGGCGAGGTCGTATCCGTTACGGGGACCGAGATCGTGATCAAGGAGGCTGGTGCCAACAAGAAGCACGTGTTCCCCCTCGACAAATTCGAGCGGTCCAACCAGGGCACGTGCATCAACCAGAAGCCGATCGTTGCGGAGGGTGACAAGGTCTCTGTGGGAGACGCACTCGCCGACGGAGCCTCCACGGATGGTGGCGAACTCGCACTCGGTCGCAACCTGATGGTCGCGTTCATGCCGTGGGAAGGCTACAACTACGAGGATGCGATCATCATCTCCGAGCGTCTCGTGAAAGAGGACATCCTCTCTTCGATTCACATCGAAGAACACGAGATCGAAGCGCGCGACACCAAACTCGGTGCAGAAGAGATCACCCGTGATATCCCCAATGTCGCCGAAGAGGTTCTGATGGACCTCGACGATCGCGGCATCATTCGCATCGGTGCCGAGGTCGGCCCCGGCGACTATCTCGTCGGAAAGGTCACGCCCAAGGGCGAAACCGAACTGACCCCGGAAGAGCGCCTGTTGCGGGCGATCTTCGGTGAGAAGGCTCGCGAGGTGCGAGACGTATCGCTCAAGGTGCCTCACGGTGAGTCTGGCAAGGCCATTGCGGTCAAGGAGTTCTCCAGGGATGACGGCTACGACCTTCCTCCAGGCATGAACGAACTGGTGCGGGTCTACGTTGCCAAGCAGCGCAAGATCTCCGCCGGAGACAAGCTCGCCGGGCGTCATGGGAACAAGGGTGTCATCGCCAAGGTGCTCCCGGAAGAGGACATGCCGTTCTTCGAGGACGGGACCCCGGTGGACATCGTGCTTTCACCGTTGGGCGTGCCGTCTCGCATGAACCTTGGACAGGTTCTCGAAACCCACCTTGGATGGGCAGCCGCCACCGGATGGAACGCCTTCGATGACCTCGAGAGCGCCGCTTCGGTGGGTGCCGACGAGTGGACACACGTAGCAACACCGGTGTTCGATGGCGCACACGAGGACGAGGTCCTCAACGTGTTACGCCATTCAAAGTCCAACCGTGACGGTGTCCAGTTGATCAACGATGAGGGCAAGGGCCAGCTGTACGACGGTCGGTCAGGCCTTCCGTACGACTCGCTCATCACCGTCGGGTACATGTACATCTTGAAGTTGGTCCACCTCGTCGACCACAAGATCCACGCACGCTCGACCGGACCGTACTCGATGATCACCCAGCAGCCGCTCGGTGGTAAGGCCCAGTTCGGCGGCCAGCGTTTCGGTGAGATGGAAGTGTGGGCGCTCGAGGCGTACGGTGCAGCCTACGCACTCCAGGAGTTGCTGACGATCAAGTCGGACGACGTCCGTGGCCGTGTCAAGGTCTACGAAGCGATCGTCAAGGGCGAGAACATCCCTGAGCCAGGCATCCCTGAGTCATTCAAGGTGCTTGTCAAAGAGATGCAGTCCCTGTGCCTCAACGTTGAGATGCTCTCAGCGGGTGAGGAAGTGGAACTCAAGGACCTCGACGACGATGTTTTCCGTACGGCCGCATCGCTCGGGATCGATATCTCTCGTCCGGAACGCCCCGAGATGGACATCGTCTGATTGTCCGACACGAGAACTCTGAAAGAGAGATCTAACTGATGCCACAACTCTTCGATGAACTGAAAATCGGCCTCGCGTCCTCTGACCAGATCCGTTCCTGGTCGTTCGGCGAGGTCAAGAAGCCCGAAACGATCAACTACCGGACGCTCAAGCCTGAAAAGGATGGACTCTTCGATGAGCGTATCTTCGGGCCCACGCGTGACTGGGAGTGCTACTGCGGCAAGTACAAACGCGTACGTTTCCGTGGCATCGTGTGTGAGCGCTGTGGTGTCGAGGTAACCCGCTCGAAGGTGCGCCGCGAGCGCATGGGACACATCGAGTTGGCAGCCCCGGTGACACACATCTGGTTCTTCAAGGGCGTTCCGAGCCGTCTGGGATACCTGCTCGACATGTCTCCCAAGGAGCTCGAGAAGGTCATCTACTTCGCGGCCTACCTGGTGACGTACGTCGACGACGAGAAGCGCACCAAGGATCTGCCGGACCTCGAAGAGGCTGCCAGGCATGAGCGCATCCTCATCAACGAGGAGCTCGAGGAGTGGCGCGAAGCTCGTCTGGAACGGCTCGAAGTCGAGCTCGCCCAGATGGAAGATGGCGGTGCCAAGGCGACCGAGATCGCTGCTCGCAAGAAGGCGACCGACCGTGAGATCAAGGATCGTGATGACCGCGCAAGCGTAGAGGTCGACCTTCTCGATGAAGCCCTCGACAGGTTCAAGTCGCTCAAGCCACGCGAACTCGTTGAGTCCGAGCAGCTGTGGCGCGAGATCGTCGACCGTTACGGTGAGTACTACGTCGGTGGCATGGGTGCGGAGTTCGTCAAGGACCTCATCTCGCGCATGGATCTCCAGGCCGAGGTCGTATCTCTCCGTGAAGATCTCGATGCACGCTCCCAGCAGCGTCGTCAGCGTGCGATGAAACGACTGAAGGTCGTCCAGCCATTCGCCGATGGTAAGAACGAAGCGACGGGCATGATCCTGGAAGCGATTCCCGTGATTCCGCCGGACCTGCGCCCGATGGTGCAACTCGACGGTGGCCGTTTCGCCACGTCTGACATGAACGATCTCTACCGTCGTGTGATCAACCGCAACAATCGCCTGCGCAGATTGCTCGAGCTGAATGCGCCGGACATCATCGTGCGCAATGAAAAACGCATGTTGCAGGAATCTGTCGATGCGCTGATGGATAACGGTCGCCGTGGACGCGCAATTACCGGTACAAACAAACGACCGTTGAAGTCACTGGCCGATATGATCAAGGGCAAGCAGGGGCGTTTTCGCCAGAACCTGCTGGGCA
>CAYUJA010000120.1:0-5840 GCA_964444875.1 uncultured Acidimicrobiaceae bacterium
AGACGATCATCTTCACGCCGGACCTCCCGAAGACGAGATCGGGCAAGATCATGAGAAGGCTCCTGCGCGACATCTCAGACAACAGGACCCTCGGGGATGTCACAACCCTCGCCAACGCTGAGGTCGTAGCCGCTATAGCCGAACAGTCCGAGGCCCAGGCGGAGGAGAAGTAGGACGGTCATCGGCCGATAGCCAGGGCCTGACGGAACGTTCGTGGGCCAAGGAGCATGAGAGATGCCTGAAGACAAGAAAAAGACGGAAGCCACGTCGGACAACGGCGAGGACAAGGACAAGAAGCCGCCGGAGCACCATCAAGACACGGTGGTGGAGACGCAGCACACGATCACGGCGGGCGGCGAGACGCTTGCGTACACGGCAGCGGCCGGCCGGATCGTGCTCAAAGAGGACGACGACACAAAGAAGGCATCGTTCTTCTTCACCTCCTACACCCTCGACGGCGTCACTGATCCTGCAACACGTCCGATCGTTTTCGCCTTCAACGGAGGGCCTGGATCGTCGTCGGTGTGGCTCCATCTCGGGGTGCTCGGGCCCAAGCTCGTGGAGTTCGACGAGAAGGGCAACACCACATCGACGCCCGGTCGCCTCATCGACAACGCTCACACGCTGCTGACCCACGCCGACCTCGTCTTCATCGACCCCGTGTCCACCGGCTACACACGGGTTATCGACACGGATGAGGAACGGTCCTATCACCACTTCGAGAAGGACATCGAGGCCGTCGGTGACTTCGTCCGCAGGTACCTCACGACATATGAACGTTGGGCATCGCCCAAGTTCCTAGCGGGAGAGAGTTACGGGACCACCCGTTCAGCCGGCCTCGCCGGCCACCTCCAAAGCCGCTACGGGCTCTACCTCAACGGGGTGATCTTGATCTCGTCGGTGCTCAACTTCCAGACGATCGCCCTCGACCCGAAGACGCACACGTTCCACCGCGGCAATGACCTGCCGTATGTTCTGTACCTGCCAAGCTACACAGCCACCGCATGGTTCCACAAGACCCTCGACGACGACCTCCTCGAACGCGACCTTCCCGAACTCTTGGGTGAGGTCGAAGCGTTCGCCGAGCACGAATATCTGCTCGCCCTCGAGCAGGGGTCACGCCTCGATGAGTCGACATTCGACGAGATCGCCGCCAGGCTCTCCCGATACACGAGCCTGGCAGTCGACTTTGTGAAGCGCAGTGACCTTCGCATCGAGAAGTTCCATTTCATGAAGGAACTGCTACGCGACAAGGGGATGACGGTCGGCCGCCTCGACAGCCGGTACCGGGGGGTCGACCGATACGACGTCGGTTCGATGCTTGAACACGATCCCTCCCTCGACGTCTGGATGGGGCCGTTCTCAGCGATGCTCAACGACTATCTCCGGACCGACCTCGAATACAAGAGCGACCTGGTGTACGAAATCTTGAACCCGAAGGTGTGGCCGTGGAACTACGAGGCCTTCCAGAACACCTACGTAGACGTTTCAGAGACCCTTCGAGACACGATGACGAAGAACCCGTACTTGCGTGTCTACATCGCGAGCGGTTACTTCGACCTCGCCACGCCCTACTTCGCGACCGAGCACACCCTCGCCCACCTCGGCATAGAGGACGGCCTCAGGGAGAACATCGAGGTGTCGTATTTCGACGCCGGCCACATGATGTACGTCCATGGGCCATCGATCGAGAAACTCGGTGAGGACCTGAGAAACTTCGTGGAGAAGGCGACGACGGAGCGAGGGCCAACTCCTCAGAGTTCGGCCTGACGCAATACGTAATACGACTACCCGGGTACCGACTTGAGATACCGTGACACCGCTCCTGCCGCGGATTTACCTGATGCGACCGCAGCGGTCATTCCCCCACCACCTATCCAGGCACCCGTCAGGAAGAGGTTGGGAACCGGGGTGCGCAGCGATGGGCGGTTCATCATGTTCGTGACCGTCTGCTCGCGTCCGTAGATCGACCCGTGGGGTTGGAGCATGTAGCGAGCATTCGTCAACGGAGTTCCGATGTATGTGACCTCGATGGACTCCCGCAGATGGGGGATCCTGCGTGCAGCGCGGTCGATGAGTATCTCTGCGACCGCCTCTTTCGCCTCCACGTACCGCGGGTTCTGCTGATACCCATCGAGGTCGCCACCTGTTCCCCACACATCGTTGAAGTCCCAGGGAGCAAGCACGGTCAGCGCGATCACGGACTTTCCCTCCGGCGCACATCCGGGGTCGACCACCGAGTAGTTCGAGATGATCATCCCTGCATTGGCGAAGTCTCCCGCCATCACCGCTTCGTACTCGGCCTCGATGTCGTACCCTGACATGTCGAAGAACTCATGATGATCCCACCCCTCGGCGACGAGGTCTCGACCGACGCCGAGATGGACGGTGAATGTTGCAAGCGCTGGTACGTCGCCGGCGACCTTCTTCCTCCAGTCGTCGTCAGCAGCGCCTTCGGGTAAGAGCGCAACCGTGGACATCGGGCTTGCATTGGAGATCGTTGCCCTGGCGTGCACCACGAGGCCCTTGTCGGTGGCCACGGTGACAGAGTCTGGGCCCTCAGGGGTGATCGAGGTCACTGTGTTGCGCAGGTAGACCGTACCGCCATTTCGTTCGATCGCATCGGCGATCGCAAACGACATGGCCCCGGAACCTCCTGTGGGATACCACGCGCCTGCGGAGAGGTACGAGAGCAATGTCAGGGCGAACTGTCCAGCGGACAGCTTCGATGGAGGCAGACCGAGGTACCCCCACAGTGTTGTCACGACGGCCTTCACTTCGTCCGATCTCAGGTACTGTCCGACGAACGTCTCCCAGGAACTCGCGAACGCCATCGCCATGTCGGGGTATCGCTCGACCATCTGCATCTTGGTGACATGGGTTCCCGACCTGCGATCGGTTGAGAATCGCGAGACGTCGTGACCAATGCGTTCAATCGCATCGAAAAGAGCTATCAACCCCTCTCGCTCGTCGGGGAACACTGCGGCAACCGTGTGGATGTACTCGTGGATATCCGTCGAAACATCGAGATCGAAGTCCGGGAACGACACTGTGTAGAAGGGGTCGAGTTGGTTGAACTCCACCGTCTCGCATATACCAAGCGTCTCGAACATCGGCCTCGCCCAGCCTCCTGGTCCGAGACCGTCGAGCGCGTGGAGCGCAACCTCGAACCGGTACCCCGATGCCCTGAAATAGTGTGCATACCCACCTGGTTTGGAGTGATGCTCGATGACGACCACCGACAGGCCCTTGTCTTGAAGATGGCGCGCTGCCGACAGTCCTCCGAGCCCTCCACCAACGATGGCCACATCGGTCGCGACCGTCCTCATCACGGATCCGAAACGGTCTGGTCCAGATCGTCGTCCGGCCATGGGTCGGCATCTATCAGCTTTCGCCAGAGGTACACCGCAACATCGCGGATGGAAGCGATCACAGGGACAGCGAGAAGCGATCCGAGGAGACCTCCGACCTGGAAGCCTATGAGGAGGCCGATCAGCACAACCGCAGGGCGAAGGCGAACAGCGGTGCCCATCACCTTTGGAGCGATCACGTTCGCCTGGGCCTGGACGACGATCAGGTAGATGCCGACGACGATCAGAGCGAACCAGTAGTTCTCGAGTTCCGGGAATCGCGTAGAACCCGAAAGTAGGGCGGTGAGCACCCCGGGGATCGCTGCAAGGATCGGCCCGAATGTGGGGATCATGTTGAGCACGACCATGATCGCACCCATGAGGAAGGCGCCGGGCAGGCCTACCGCCCACAACACGACGAACACGAATAGACCGGTAATCAAGGAGTTGACGAGTTGGCCGTAGAGGTATCCCCGCCACACCCTCTTTATCTCGGCCATCAGACGCAGGCCGTCCCTCTCGTATCCCGGTGGGAAGTTGGCGATCGTTGTGTCGTGCATCCGGGTACTGTCCGCGTTGAGGTACATGGCAACGAGAGCTGTCACGATCGCCGAGGTGATCACCGCTGTCACGACGCCGAGAACCGTGCGGAATCCGCTCAGACCTGCTCCGAGGTACGCGAGGGTCTTCTCGGCATCGAGCACGATCCCGCCGGAGCCATCGCCGGCACCCACCGACGTCTGGAGTGAGTCGAGCACCGAGTTCATGTTGATGGTCACCCCCGCCATGACCATCTGTCCCTCTGCGTTGACTCGCTCGAGCAAACCAACGCGCAGCGTTTCGACAAGGCCAACCGGGTTCAGTTCGATGATGGATGCGACGATCGACCTGGTCACCAGGTACCCAAAACCGAGGGTTCCGACGAACACCACGAGATACGCGATCAGCAACGCAATGCCTCTGGGCATCTTCAGGTACCTCACGGAGAGGCGGATCAACGGGGCGACCAGAAAGGCGATGAGGGCTGCAAGGGCGGCGACGGCGATCACGTTTCGCACCAGATAGACACCCACCACGGCCAGCACGAAACCCATCGAGATCACCATCAACTTGGTGTTCGGCGCCCAACCCGGAGAGGGAGGGTACGCGTCGGCGGCTGCGACGAGATCGGCAGATCGCAAGACGTTCGGTAGCTGTGAGGTATCGGGTGCCTGTGACGCGTCCGGCGGCTGTGACGTATCTGGTGCTTGTGCCGTGTCGTCCATGGCACCACGCTAGAGCACTTTGCGACGTTGCGGTGCTCTCCATCGCCAGATCGTCTCGAAAGACAGATGTGGGCTGGGAATCGCGGAACTCTAGAATGTCGTCCATGCCAGAATCCACCACAGAGCAGAACCCCCCACCGGGATACCAGCCGCACATAGGTGCCACCCGCCAGTACATGCGCGACATCATCCTTGGGGTCAATGACGGACTCGTCTCTACGTTCTTGCTGGTATCAGGCGTCGTCGGCGGCGGTCTCGACTCGATCGACGTGCTCCTCACGGGCGTAGCGGGAGCGATTGCCGGCATGATCTCGATGTCCGTAGGTGAGTACATCGCCACGAAGTCACAAGAAGAAGTGTTCGAGGCCGAGATCGCACTCGAAAAGGAACATCTGATCCATCACCGCCAGCACGAGAAGGACCAACTCCATGACATGCTGTCGGAGGTCGGCCTCGACGGTGATGACCTCGACCAGGTGGTCGACATCATCGATGCCAACGACGAGGCCATGCTCGGGATGCATGCAGCACTCGAATTCGGGATCGTCGACACGGAACGCCGCAGTCCCATCGCAGCTGCCGTCTTCTCCGGTCTGCTCTTCCTCACAGGTGCCCTTCCATCCGTGATCCCGTTCGCCTTCATCGCCGATAAACAGACGGCACTCTTCGTCGCAGGCATCTTCACGGGAATCGGGTTGATCGTCGTCGGGGCGGCCAAGACGAAGCAAACGGGGAAGAACCCCGTTCTGTCGGCACTCGAGAACCTGGCCCTGGGCCTCGCCGGTGGCCTCCTCGCCTATATGGTGGGCAAGGCCTTCGACAGCCTGATCACACGCTGATCAGGCTCGTCGGAAACGACAGGTTCTCAGCGCACAAGACCTTCTCGACGAGTACGCACATGCCATCGTGAGCGATACGGCGAATCTGGCACTCGGAACTAGGCGGGGTCGGCGAGAACCGTGCAGACTACAGGCAGTAGCACGAAGTACGTACGATGTAGCACGACCCCGGATCAGACGGGTGACATCCGCTTTTCGAGGTTCGTGAGTGACGCTTCGCGTTTCTCGAGGTGTCCGCGTAGAACCCGGACGGGCTCGCCGTCTCCACGGCCAACTCTCGCCGCCATGGTTGTTCGAGCATCACGGGCGCTAGCGATGCGATGGAATCGTGGATTGGTACACGGATACACCACGCAATCAACCGTTACACGACCTCCGAGTCGTAC
>CAYUJA010000121.1:0-5834 GCA_964444875.1 uncultured Acidimicrobiaceae bacterium
GGTACGTCCTGGTGATCCCGCTACACACCGTTCACGCAAGACCGGCGGCCCTCGTGGTCCAGAAGGCCGATCCGTACCTCGCGTCGTTCAGCGAACTGGAGCTTGCAGCCGCGTTCGGGCGGTATGTGTCTTCGGCGATGGAGAACGCCGCACTGTTCGCCCAAACGGACAAACAACTCGCCGAGACCAGGCGACGGCTCGAGGCTGTGATGGGGAGCCTCGACGACGGGTTGGTGCTGACCGGACTCGGGGGAACCGTGTACTACGCGAACTCTGCTGCCGCGGCGTTCGTCGGTTTGTCCCCTGAGGAGATCGTCGGTTCGACCGAAGAACTCGTACTCGATTGTCTGGACGCTCGCGCTCGAAAGCGCAACGTCCCGGCAGCGTCGCACAACCAGGGCGGTGCCCGCGAGATCGTTCTCGAATCTGGCGACGGCCAGGAGCGAGACATATGGCTCTCAGCGTTCGACGTAACCGACGCCCACGGGGAGAGCATCGGCCGCTGCCATCTCTGGCGGGACGTCACATCCGACCGCGACCTCCACCGTGCCAAAGAGGCGCTCCTGTCGACGGTTTCGCACGAACTCAAGACCCCGCTCGCGAACATCAAGGCGTACACCAGCACGCTGCTCGCCGATGACGTCACGTGGGATCCAGAGAGTCAACGCGAGTTCATCCAGGTCATCGAACGTGAGAGCGAGCGACTCAACGACCTCGTCATGAACCTGCTCGACCTGTCGCGCATCGAGGGTGGCATGCTCGAGGTTGGCACCCAGGAGTTCGACCTCGGTGACGTGCTCAGGGACGTCGTCGCCCGATTCCCTCACCGTGTGCGTTCCAGGGTCGACATCCATGTCGGGAGCGCCGATGTCTCCCTGGCCGGGGATCGCATCCGGATCGGCACGGTCATCCGCAACCTCATCGACAACGCAGCGAAGTACGCGCCGGATTCCATGATCACCGTAACGGTGTCCTCTCACGCCGATGAGGTCTGGTTGTGTGTTCAGGACAGCGGACCTGGTCTGCCCGCTGGTACTGAGGAGGCCGTCTTCGATCGGTTCAGCCGTCTCGACGATCGCCTCTCACGTGAAACGGGTGGCGTGGGCCTCGGTCTTGCGATCTCGCGCGGGATCGTCGAAGCGCACCGAGGTTCGATCACTGCCCGCCCGCTGCTCGTGGGTGTCGCGTTCGATGTGCGGTTGCCTGCATCCGAACACGGCGCCCTCGTGTCGGCATCTCAGGTAAGTGCGCCCTGACCATGCCTAAGGGTCACATCCTCGTCGTCGATGACGAACAGCCGATGCGGGCGTTCATCGTGCGGAACCTCGAGGCACGAGGGTACGAGGCCGTGGGTGCCGCGTCGGGCTTCGAGGCGCTCGCGCTTCTCCACAAACAGGAGCCGGATCTCGTGATCCTCGATGTGATGATGCCGTCCATGGACGGTCTCGAGACCTGCGAACGCATCCGACAGCGCTCGATCGTGCCGATCCTCGTTGTCACTGCTCTTGGAGAAGAGCGGGACCGGGTACGAGCACTGGACGCCGGCGCTGATGACTGCCTCGTCAAACCGTTCGGTGTCAGCGAACTTCTCGCTCGCGTCGCAGCTGCCCTGCGCAGAGCGGCGTGGACCGACGTCGGTACGTCACGGCGGCCGCTGAAGTACCGCGACCTGATCCTGGACCCGGAGGCGGGCAGGGTGACGTTCAAGGGCGAGCCGTTGATGGTCACGGGGACCGAGTACAGGCTGCTCGATTGTTTTCTCACGAACCGCGGGAAGGTCCTGGCGCACGATCAGCTTCTACGGTCGGTGTGGGGGCCAGAGTACGGGGTCGAGTCCGAGTACGTCCGCGTCTACGTCGGGCGTCTTCGTGGCAAGCTCGGCGACGACGCGAAGAACCCGACGTACATCCATACCGAACGTGGCCTCGGCTACCGCTTCGGAACGTAGGACGTGGTACGTAGGTCGAGGATGCGCGGATAGGCGGATGTTCGTGTGCTGGTGGCTGGTGTCGGATCCCCCTCTGCCTCGTACCTCGGCATCTCCCCCGCAGGGCCGGGGGAGAGAGAACAGTTGGTTTCCTCCCTCACGCAGTGGGGGAGGTGCCGAGCTTGCGAGGCGGAGGGGGCACGTTCGCACTGTCGGTCGGAAAACGGAGAACGGAGAACGGAAAACGACCGCTCCCTATCCGCGCGTCCTCTTCGTACTACGTCTTGTCTTCTCACCGGTTCCAGCAGACTCCACTCAGTTCCGGAGTGTCCGTTTACGTTTCTTTTACACGAAACGCCGGCTTTTCATCTCTGGCGTCGGCCGTGTCCGATACGATCGCCCCAAGCCCTCAAGGGCACACGAGAAGGAGGACACAACGATGAGACAAGAGCGCAGACTTCGACGATGGCTCAGCCTCTTTGCCGTCCTGGCCCTGGTGCTGGCCGCATGCAGCTCAGGAGGCACGGACGAATCAACAGGCACGACCGCACCGAACTCGTCAGCGAGCACGGCGGCACCCGCATTCGCAGGGACGATCATCCTCGGTGCAGCGGTCAGTGAGACCGGCAAGTTCGCACGAGAAGGCAAGGACACCCGCCAGGGGTACGAGACCTGGCTCGACTGGGTCAACAACGAGAACGGCGGCATCAACGTAGGCGGAGATCGTTACAAGGTCGAGATCGTGTTCTACGACGACGAAGGCGACCCCGATACGACCGCCAACCTCGTTGAGAAGCTGATCACCGAGGACAAGGCCAATTTCCTGCTCGGTCCCTACTCCAGCGGTCTCACCGCTGGTGCCAGCGCCGTTGCGGAACAGTACGACATGATCATGATCGAAGGCAACGGTGCCGCCGAGTCGCTGTTCGAACGAGGGTTCCAGAACCTGTTCGCAGTGCTGACGCCGGCGTCGTACTACACCCAGTCCGCACTGAAGTTGCTCGCAGACCAGGGAGCCAAGACCGTCGTCATCGCCTATGAAGACACAGCGTTCCCGACCGCCGTCGGTGAGGGAGCCGTCCGCTGGGCAGACGAATATGGCCTCGAGATTCTCGCCAAGGAGACGTATCCCAAGGACGTGGCGGACGTCACGGCGATCATGACGAAGTTCCGTGACCTCGAGCCCGACATCTTCGTCGGTGGCGGACACTTCAACGATGCCCTGCTGTTCGTGAACTCTGCCGAGGAGCTCGGGTTCAGTCCTGCCGGAATGGTCATCACGGTCGGTCCGTCCAATCCCGAGTTCGCAAGTGAAGTCGGTAGCAGGGCGAACACCATCCTCGGTCCGACGCAGTGGGAAGCCACGATGTCGTGGGAGGGCGATTGGCTCGGCACACCTGCCGAGTTCGCTGCCAGGTACGAAGCGATGTGGGGCGAACCTCCAACCTATCAGGCCGCAGAGTCGGCAGCGACGCCACTGGCGTTGATGCTCGCCATCGAGGAAGCAGGATCGCTCGAGACCGATGCCGTTCGACAGGCACTCAGGGATCTCGACGTGGTCACGTTCTACGGCCCCATCAACTTCGATGAGACGGGCAAGAACACGGCCAAGCCGATGGGCACCGTCCAGATCCAGGATGGCGTGATCCTCGTCGTCGCACCGACGGTGGCTGCGGAGGCGGACCTCATCTATCCATCACCCAAGTGGGAAGATCGTTAGAAGAAGCAACGTGGTGGAGGGACCGACGTCCCTCCACGGCGGTGCCGTGTAGTTCGATCGACCGAACCAAGGAAGGAGAGCCATCGGCGTGGATCAGGTACTTCAAGCCCTCGTGAACGGCATCATGCTCGGGAGCTTCTACGCCATCATGGTGCTTGGTTTCTCCATCATCTGGGGCGTCATGGGTGTCATCAACCTGGCGCACGGCGAGTTCGTCATGATGGGTGCCTACGGCGCATGGATCCTCCAGGAGAGCCTGGGACTCGACCCATTGCTGTCGGTCTTCATCGTGTTCCCTGTGATGGCTGCCTTTGGATACCTTATCCAACGGCTCATCATCAACCGGATCATCGAGCGACCGCACCTCATCTCGCTCCTGGTCACGTTCGGCCTCGCAAGCATCATCTCGAACACGTTCAAACTGTTGTTCACCGCAACACCCCGTGCGGTCCAAGCATCGGTGCGTGGTTTCTGGGAGATCGGCTCGGTGACCATCCCGAAGACGAGATCCACGATCCTCGTCGCATCGCTGCTCATCATGTTCGGCCTTCACGTGTTCCTGAAGTACACACGGCTCGGCAAGAGCATCCGGGCAGCGGCACAGAATCGTGAGGCCGCCCGGATCGTGGGAATCGAGATCAACAAGGTCTACGCCATCACCTTTGCGATCGCGATAGGCATCACGGCCGTGGCCGGCGTGATGGTCGCCCCGGTTCAGCCGGTGTTCCCGTTCATGGGCCCACCGCTCACATTACGCGCGTTTGCGATCACTGCCCTGTCTGGTTTGGGGAGTATCATCGGCACCCTGTTCGGCGGTCTCCTGCTCGGCATCATCGAGGTGTTCCTCGCCACGTTCATTCCCGGTATCGGAACCAACGTCGGCATCGTGTCGTCGTTCGTGATCCTCGTTGTTGTCCTCGTGATCCGGCCCCAGGGGCTCTTCGGCGGCCTCAGGCCGACGACGACATGAGGGACAACGCCACGATGCGGAAGATCTCGTTCGGACTGCTCATCTTCGCGGTCATCGGCCTTGCGGCTCTGCCGATGATTCAACGGTACGCCACCGACGGTGGTTTCGTGACCAACTCAACGCTCTTCAACTTCACCCAGATGTTCATGCTGATCACGGTGGCGGCAAGTTGGAACCTCACCGGCGGTTTCACCGGATACGTCGACTTCGGCCATGGTGTGTGGTTCGGCATCGGCGCCTACGGCACCGGTGTGCTCATGGCGAAACTCGGGTGGCCGTTCCCCGTGGCCGTGATGGGAGCGGTCGTCATCACCGTGCTCGCTGCCCTTCTCATCGGTGGACCCGTCCTTCGGTTGCGGGGGCCGTACTTTTCGATCGCGATGCTCGCGACCTTCGTTGCGGTGCGTGAGATCGTGCGCATCGTGAAACCCATCACAGGAGGCGGTGTCGGTCTGACGCTGCCCCCGTACCTCAACCGTCCGTTGTTCTTCTACATCACGCTGATCTTCGCCGTGCTCGTCGTCACGCTGACCTGGTGGCTGCGCAACACCCAGTTCGGTCTGACGCTCATCGCGATCCGGGAGGACGAGATCGGCGCAGACATGCGCGGGATCAACACCACGCTGCACAAGATCACCGTATTCGGGCTGTCTGCCGGGATCACCGGCCTCGTTGGTGCGCTGTGGGCCTATCAGAACACGTTCATCGATCCCGACATCGTCTTCATCGAGTCCAGGACCATGGACGTCATCATCGCGGTGATCCTGGGAGGACTCGGCACCGTTGCGGGCCCGGTGGTAGGTGCCGTCGTCCTGTTCTGGGTGCGTGACATCATCTGGGCGAACTTCCTCCAGTACCACCTCATCGTCCAGGGCGTCGTCCTCATCGCCATCGTCTTGTGGGTTCCCGAGGGCATCGTCGGGACGCTTTCCGATAGATCGGGGGGAACGACGCTCAGTCGGCTCATGTCGAAACGCAGGGGCACGCCGTCGTCGACCGGCGAACCATCGTCCACGCCCGATGACGAACCTGAAACGGTGTCCTCATGACGCGATCGCGCATCCTCGACGCCAGAGGCGTGACCAAACGGTTCGGTGGCCTCGTTGCCGTGGACAACGTGGACATTCACGTCGACAGCGGCGAGATCGTGGGCCTGATCGGGCCGAACGGGAGCGGCAAGACAACGCTGTTCAACTGCCTGACCAGGGTGCACGACA
>CAYUJA010000122.1:0-5825 GCA_964444875.1 uncultured Acidimicrobiaceae bacterium
GCCCTCCCGATAGAGTGCGGACGTGACACGAGCCACGACCGAAACCGATGCTGCCCGCATCGCAAGAGACCACTTCGGGATCGAAGGCAGGCCATCTCGCCTTCCGGGTTACGAGGATGTGAACACGCGAATCACCGTGGCGACGGGCGAATCGTTCGTTCTCAAGGTCTCGCCGAGCGAATCCGACATGTCGACTGTGCGCCTCATCGAAGATGCCATGGCCACCGTAGGGGGCGCGTCGTTCGCAACACCCAGGGCACTGCCCACAAGGGATGGCGAGCCGTATGCCTCGCTACCGGACGGTTCGATCGCACGACTCCACACATGGGTGGACGGTGCGACGTATTCAGACTGTGGCAATCCGGCCGGCGCAGCGCACTCCATCGGGCGCACGGCAGGTGAGATCGTGGAGCGCCTGGCATCGCTGAACACGGATGTCACCCGGTTGGACACACAATGGGATCTCCAACACGGCCCCGACACGATCGCGGCGCTGACCCACCACGTCGAGAACCCTGCCCAGCAGGCGATACTCTCTGGTGCCGCCGCCCGGATAGCCGGCACGTCCACCGATACTCTCCCACGACAGGTCGTCCACGGTGATCTCAACCATGGGAACCTGCTCCTCCGGGGCGACACGGTGGTTGGTGTCATCGACTTCGGGGACACACGCAGGACGATTCGTATCGCGGAACTGGCGGTGGCGTGTGCGTATGCGATGATGGATCAGGACGACCCGATCACCGTGGCAACGCAGGTGTGCAGGGGCTACCGGGACATCTGTGAGCCGTCTCGTGATGAGGCGGCCGCTCTCTTCAACCTGATACTCGCCCGTCTTGCCACATCCGTGTGCGTTGCTGCATCGCTCCCGATGGCCAATCCGCATCATCACGAAACGGCAGCCGCCACGTGGGGCCTCCTCGGAAGGCTCACGGCCGGCGACATGGATGCGATGGCCGAAGAGCTGAGACGGGCAGCCCGAGGCGAGGAGCAGCCTCTCGGTGACCCGTCGCTCATGGATGCCCGGTCGGTACTGGGACCGGCTCTCAGCCTTAGCTATGCAGAGCCTCTGCACATCGTGCGGGGAGCCGGCCAATATCTCTACGACGCACGTGGCAGGCGATATCTCGACTGTGTCAACAACGTCGCCCATGTCGGCCACAGTGAGCCCCGCGTGGTCCAAGCAGCCGCCAAACAGATGGCCATCCTCAACACGAACACCCGCTATCTCCATGGGAACGTGCTCCGGTACGCCCGGCGTCTCACAGCCACCATGCCAGGGCACCTCGATACCGTGTTCGTCGTCAACTCGGGATCGGAGGCGAACGAACTGGCGATTCGCCTCGCCAGAACCGCGACTGGACGCAGCGACCTCGTGTGTCTCGACCACGGCTACCACGGCAACACGTCAACGCTCATCGACGTCAGCCCCTACAAGTTCGATGGCCCTGGCGGTAGCGGCCGCCGACCAGGCATCCATGTGCTCCCGGCGCCGGACGGCTATCGCGAAGCCCGGTACCGCGGCTCGGACGCAGGCGCGAACTACCTCACGGATGCTCGGCGAGTCCTCGATACCGCCGAACCGGCCGCCCTCATCATTGAAGCGCTTCCTGGTTGCGGCGGACAGCTTGTACCTGCCCCGGGGGTCCTGGCGGCGGCCTATGAAGCCGTCCACGACCGTGGTGGGTTGGTGATCGCAGATGAGGTCCAAACGGGCATGGCGAGAGTCGGGACAGCCTTCTGGGCGTTCCAACTTCACGATGTCTCGCCAGACATCGTGACCATCGGAAAACCGGCTGGGAACGGCCATCCGCTTGCCGCTGTGGTCACGACGTCGGAGATCGCCCGAGCGTTCGACAATGGTGTGGAGTACTTCAACACCTTCGGGGGAAACCCGGTGTCGCCCGCCGTGGGAAACGCCGTGCTCGACGTCATCTACGACGACGAACTCCAGGAGCGTGCCACCCTCGTGGGGTCAGCCCTCATCGCCAGCCTCTGGGAGCTCGCAGAAAGCCATGCGTCGATCGGTGACGTGCGAGGAGCAGGCCTCTTCATCGGGGTCGAACTGGTCGTCGATCGTGCGACGAAGACGCCGGCACCCGTGGTCGCGTCAACCGTGGTCGAACACGCTAAGGACCACGGCGTGCTCCTGAGCATCGACGGACCCCATCACAACGTCATCAAGATCAAGCCACCGCTCGTCTTCGCTCTCGAGAATGCAGAGCAGCTGGTATCTGTTGTCGATACCGCCCTGGCGTCCGAGAACATCACCCACACATAACCGTCGACAACGAGCTGGCTACCTACGCTCCACTCTCGTTCGGATCACGCCAACGAACGACAGGGAGGCCCGGATTCCTCCGGGCCTCTCTGTTCGATCCATGTACCAGGTACCAAAGTACCAAGTACTTCTTGATCAGGTCTTGGGCTCGAACTCGTCTTCGAACGAGACGACCTTGCGGCCTGGTTTGTCCGCAGGCTTGGAGTCACGGTTGCGATCGTCACCGCGGTTGCGGTTGCGATCACCTCCACGGTTACCCCGGTTGCCCCTGTCACCGCGATCGTTGCGGCGCTCGCCACCACGATCGTCGCTCCTGGACTCTTCGCGGGGGGCCGGGGAACCCGAACCACCACCGTCAGACGACTTCGCACCGTCCATGTCGAGGCTGACCTTGCCACGATCGTCGATCTCACGAACGACGACCTTGACACTGTCGCCAAGGGAGAGGACGTCCTCGACCCTGTCGATGCGCTTGCCGCCACCGATCTTGGAGATGTGCAGGAGTCCGTCACGGCCGGGAAGGATGTTCACGAACGCACCGAACTTGGTGATGTTCACGACTTCCCCGTCGTAGACCTCGCCGACCTTCGCCTCAGGTGGGAACCCGATAGCGAGGATGCGGTCCTTTGCAAGGTTCATCGATGCGGTATCGGGAGCGCCGACACGCACGGTGCCGTCGTCGTCGATCTCGATCGTTGCACCCGTCTCCTCTTCGAGTTCACGGATGGTCTTGCCCTTCGGGCCGATGACCTCACCGATCTTGTCCTTCGGCACCATGACAGCTTCGATCTTCGGAGCGGTCGCAGCGAGCTCTGGACGTGGTTCAGCAAGTGTCGCTGCCATCGTCTCGAGGATGAACAGCCGTGCTTCACGGGCCTGGTCCATCGCTGCGATCAGTACGTCGGCAGGAAGACCTTCGATCTTCGTGTCGAGCTGGAGTGCAGTGATCATGTCCGCCGTACCTGCAACCTTGAAGTCCATGTCACCGAGGTGATCTTCGACTCCGAGGATGTCGGTCAGCGTCGCGAACTTGCCATCGTGGTTGATGAGTCCCATGGCGATACCTGCGACTGGTGCGTGGATCGGAACGCCTGCATCCATCAGGGACAGGCTGGAACCACACACAGACGCCATCGACGAGGAACCGTTCGACATCAGCACCTCAGAAACGAGGCGGTATGCGTACGGGAAATCCTCAGCGGGCGGGATCACCGGGAACAGCGCCTTCTCAGCGAGGGCACCGTGGCCGATCTCACGGCGCTTCGGTCCACGCATGAAACCGGCTTCACCGGTCGCATACGGCGGCATGTTGTAGTGGTGCATGTACCGCTTGGAGTCCTCAGGGGAGATCGTGTCGAGCATCTGCTCCATCTTGAGCATGCCGAGCGTGGTGATGTTGAGAACCTGGGTCTCTCCACGCTGGAAGAGGCCTGAGCCATGGGCACCGGGAACGACGCCCACCTCAGCGGTGAGCTGGCGGATGTCCTTGAGGCCACGGCCGTCGATGCGAACACCTTCGTTGACCACACGGCTGCGCATGACGTTCTTCTGCACCTTCGAGAAGGCCGCTTTGGCCTGCTTCAGCGTGTCGGCGTCATCTGCATCGATGTCGAGAGCCTCGATCACCTCGTCGCGGACGGCCTTTTCGGCATCCTGACGTTCATGCTTCTTGACGATGGTCCCGAGTGCTTCGAGCTTCGACTTGGCGAGCTCTTCGACCTTTGCGAAGATCTCATCGCTGAATTCCGAGACGTAGATCCACTCGACTGGCTCGGGTGCACCATGCTTCTCGAGCAGCTCGAGCTGCAGGTCAACGAGAATCGCGATGTAGTCCTTGGCGAGCTCGAGGCCGGCGGCCACGGTCGCTTCGTCGGAACCCTGGGCGCCGTCTTGGACCATGCGGAAACCGTCTTCAGACGCTCCAGCTTCGACCATGGCGATGTCGATGTCGCCATCGGCGTTGCGCTTTCCGGCAACGACGATCTCGAACACGGACTCGTCGCCCTGGTCATAGGTCGGGAAGGCGATCCATTCGCCGTTCATGAGAGCAAGGCGAACCGCGCCGATCGGGCCTTCGAACGGGATCGGACTGATCGTGAGGGCAGCCGATGCGCCGTTGAGTGCAGCGATATCGTGCGGATTCTCGAGGTCTGCGGCGAGCACCGTCGCAACGACGTGTGTGTCGTGACGGTATCCGTCCTGGAAGTTCGGGCGCAGCGGTCGGTCGATGAGCCTGTCGGCGAGGATCGCCTTCTCAGATGCTCTGCCCTCACGGCGGAAGAACGAACCAGGGATACGCCCAACGGCGTAGGTGCGCTCTTCGACGTCAACGGTGAGCGGGAAGAAATCCACGCCCTCGCGCAGACTGCGTTTGGCGGTTGCGGTCACGAGGACCTGGGTGTCTCCGATGCGGACAGATACTGCCCCATCGGCGAGTTGTGCGAGCTTTCCTGCACTGAGTGAGATTTCTACCTCACCAATGCGCCCGCGAACGGTGGTCTCTGCCACTCGTTTCTCCTTCGTTAAGGGAGGAAGTCCAATTGGCAGTGGTCAGTATTCGCGAAGTTCATGCGAACATTGACCACTGACAACTGGATCTCATCCTCCATTGAAATGTCGTCCAGATGGGACTGAAGGCGGCAGAAGCCGCCATCGATCCGTTCTAGCGACGTAAACCCAATCTTGCGATCAGGGATCGGTAACGCTCCACGTCTTGTTCCTGGAGGTACCGGAGCAGTCTCCGACGCTTACCCACCATCATCAGCAGACCTCTCCGGCTGTGATGATCCTTCTTGTGGATCTTCAGATGCTCGGTGAGGTGATTGATGCGTTCGGTCAACAACGCCACCTGGACCTCTGGGGATCCTGTATCGGTGGCATGAGTGCCGTATTCTTCTACAACAGTCTTGGTGTCGTTCACGAAGTACTTTCCTACGCGAGTAAGTAGTCGGGCGATCGCCCAAACGGCAGGATAGCATCCCCGTGTTGTAGTTCACTCTCGATGTCCAGACACATCCCGCGTGTCAGTCACGGTGCCTGACATGCGCTTCGACTTCGATCTCGACACGCCAGATGGGATCGAGCAAGGCGGCAACGACCACCATCGTCGCCGCAGGCTCCGATGCGCCGAACACCTCGGCGTGGGCTGTGCCGATAGTGTCGGCGTCTGCGGCATCGACGATGAACATCCTGGTGCGCACGACGTCGTCCATGGTCCCCCCGAGTCCCTCGATCGCTTCTCGGGCGATCTCGCCACAGCGCAGCATCTGGGCGCGGGCCCCGGTTTCTGGTTCGGTACCCGGTTCGGGTACGGGCGCCGTCCCGGCGACATGGATGACGTTACCGATACGCACTGCCCGTGCGAATCCGTAGGCCTTTTCGTACGGCGACACGCCGTGGAATCGTTCTCCGTGCATCTGCCGAGACTAGCAACTCCGAACCGGGCTACCTCGTTCGGTTCCTGCTGTTCCCGCGGCCCCATGCGATCCGCGGCCTCCAGGCGTCTCCCTTCCACACGCATCCACCCGGTCGGGTGACCTCTGCC
>CAYUJA010000123.1:0-5800 GCA_964444875.1 uncultured Acidimicrobiaceae bacterium
ACCCGACCTGCTCTACATCGACCTCCACCTCATCCACGAGGTCACCTCGCCCCAGGCGTTCGAGGCACTCCGGATCTCGGGACGCACTGTGCGCAGGCCGGAACTCACCCTCGCCACGATCGATCACGCCGTCCCGACCACATCACGCGATGAGGGCATCGAGGACCCACTGTCCGCCACACAGATCGCGACACTCGAGGCGAACACCGCCCGCACCAACATTCCTCTGCTATCGATCCGCGACGTGCGCCAGGGGATCGTCCATGTCATCGGGCCCGAGCAGGGCGTGACCCAACCGGGAGCGACGATCGTGTGCGGTGACTCCCACACCGCAACCCACGGTGCGTTCGGCGCCCTCGCGTTCGGGATCGGGACCTCAGAGGTCGAACACGTTCTCGCCACCCAGACGCTCCCCCAGGCGAAGCCGAGGTCGATGGCGATCACGATCGACGGCGAACTCCCAACCGGCGTGACCGCCAAGGACGTCATCCTGGCGATCATCGCAAAGATCGGGACCGCAGGGGCCACAGGGCACGTCGTCGAGTACCGCGGCACGACCATCGAGTCGCTGTCGATGGAAGGCAGGATGACCATCTGCAACATGTCCATCGAGGCAGGTGCACGCGCTGGGATGATCGCCCCCGACGAGACCACCTTCGCTTTCTTGAAAGGGCGCCCTATGGCTCCCGAGGGCGACGCGTGGGATATCGCCATCGAACAGTGGAGGACGCTGCACACCGATGAGGGTGCGACCTTCGACACCGAGGTGTTCATCGACGCGACGCAACTCGAGCCGTACGTATCGTGGGGCACGAACCCCGGCCAGACACTCCCGATCTCCGCGTCGGTCCCTTCACCTGACGACTTCACCGACCCGATCGACATCGACTCGACGCAGCGGGCGCTCGACTACATGGGCCTCGAAGCAGGCACTCCCCTCACGGACATCACCATCGACAGGATCTTCATCGGTTCATGCACGAACGGCCGCATCGAGGACCTCAGGGAAGCAGCGAAGGTCCTCGAAGGCCACACCATTGCCGACACCGTCACCGGACTGGTCGTACCGGGATCGGGCCTCGTCAAGCTCCAGGCTCAGGCCGAGGGACTCCATGAGATCTTCATGGCTGCAGGGCTCGAATGGCGAGAGCCGGGATGCTCCATGTGCCTCGCCATGAACCCCGACGTGCTCGACCCCGAGGAGCGGTGCGCATCGACCTCGAACCGCAACTTCGAAGGCCGCCAGGGACGCGATGGGCGAACCCATCTCATGTCTCCCGCAATGGCGGCGTCCGCTGCGATCGCAGGCCACATCGTCGATCCGAGGGAGATGTCCTGATGGAACCGGTATCAACGATCACCGGCACCGCAGCCCCACTGCCGCGTGCCCATGTCGACACCGACCAGATCATCCCGAAACAGTTCCTCAAACGTGTCGAGCGTTCCGGGTTCGGAGAGTTCCTGTTCTACGATTGGGCAGCCGACGCTGAAGGTGAACTCGATCCGGACTTCGTCCTCAACAAACCGGAGTACGCCGAGTCGGTCGTTCTCGTTGCCGGCCCGAACTTCGGCTCCGGCAGTTCCCGTGAGCACGCCCCGTGGGCGCTTCACGACTGGGGTTTCCGTGCGATCATCGCGCCGTCCTTCGCCGACATCTTCGCCAACAACTGCACCAAAGTGGGTCTGTTGCCCGTCGTGCTCACCGACGATGAGGTCGCACGGCTCACGGAGATCGCCGGGGTGCCCGGCAACGTCGTCACCGTGGACCTCGAGAGCCAGACGGTGACGGCAGAGGGTTTCAGCGCATCGTTTGCAATCGACCCGTTCGCCAAGCACTGCCTTCTCAATGGACTCGACCACATCGCGCTGTCGCTGCGCCACGCAGACGAGATCGCCTCCTTCGAAGAACACAGACCGGTCTACAAACCGACCGTCCACCTCTGAGGGGCGACCATGTACACACGCCAGGAACAGGCCAGGGCGATCATCGACCAAAGAGCGCGCCGGATCGCTTCCCGGATGCTCGGACGCCAGGCAACGATGGGAGAGGACTTCGCCGAGGCACTCACCGTCGAGCGCATCGACCTGGTCTCAGAGATCCCAGACGAGGAGACCCTGCGCTCACTTGGCCGCAACATTGCGGGCCCCAAGAACGGCCTCTACGTCCTGGAACGCCCCGACGGGTTCACCGTCTACATCCAGCACAGCGGCGATCCCTATGAGGTGTTCGCTGGACTGTCCTTCGACGAAGCCCGCGACGCAGCCATCGACTGCCTGGTGATGATGAACGGCATCCCGTACAGGATCGAATAGCCGGACGACCTCGCGTCGCCGGAGCCGGTTGACACGGCACTACCGTTACAACGTGTCTGTGACAACGGTGCTCTTCGACGTCGGTGGGGTGGTGATCTACACACCGTTCGAGATGGCTGCGAGACTGGAACGGCGCCGCGGCCTCGAGCGAGGGGCGCTTCACCTCGACGGTCAGTTCGCTCCCGAAGGCGATGATCGCTGGGCCCGCGTGTTGAGCGGTGAAGCACCAGAGGACGCCTACTGGCGGGAGAACGCAGAACGGCTGAGGCCGCTCCTGGGCCTCGAGGGCAACGATCCAACACCAGGCCTCACCGCAGCGCTCTTCGATGGCACCGAAGCCGACGTGGTCCGCCCCGAGATCGTACCCACCCTCGAGGAACTCCACCGCCGCCACATACGGACCGCCGTACTGTCGAACCACCTCGCGCTCTACCACGATCCCGAGCACATCAGCAGCGTGCTCTCCCGATTCGAGCCGGTGATCGACCTCTCGTTCTCACCGTTCCGCAAGCCGGATCCGAGAGCGTACGACGAAGCGATCATGAAACTGGGTAGACCTGATCCAGCGACAGTGCTCCATGTCGACGACCTCCCCGTACACGTCGCGGGCGCCGAGGCAGCCGGCCTCCAGGGATTCTGGTTCGATCCGAGGGACGCCGCACGATCATTCGCAGACCTCATCGAGCGAGTCCAGCGATGAGCGGCCTCCTCATCGATCTCGACCGCACGCTCGTGGACCTTCAGACGTTCACCGACTATGAAACAGCCGTCGCCGAACTCGAAAGGTGCTTCGGCGACCTCCCTGGAGCGGATATGCCGCAGACCTATTGGCGGCCTGCGACGTTTCGGGCCATGGAGGTGCTCGCGGCCTTGAGCGGCGGCGACCGCTGGCAGCACGCATCGGACATCATCGAAACGTACGAACTCGCTGCTGTTCCCGAATCGGCGGCGATGCCGGGCCTTGCCGTGTTCCTCGACGCGATCGCCGACAGACAGGTGGCCGTGGTGACGCTCAGCGGAACGGAAGCAGCCAACCGGGCGCTCCGACAACACGGCATCGACGTTCCGCTCGTCATCGGACGCAGGTTCGATCTCCAGCCGAAACCTGCGCCGGACCAGATCTTGGCCGGAGCGGCAGCCCTCGATATGGCTCCAAGCGAGCTCACGATGATCGGCGACAGCTCGTGGGACCGCGACGCGGCACTCGCCGCAGGGGCGAAGTTCGTCGGCGTCGGATCGAAGGACTTCGGACCAGAGACGCTGGTTGCGAGCACCCTCGACGGGGTTCTCGAACTGCTCTGACAACCACCGGCCAGGTCGGGCCGGGCCCGTGGGGATTTCGACCCGCTCGATGTCGGCTCGCTAGCATGGATCACATATGGACGTCATCGAGTTCACTCCACAGCGCGAACAGTACGCCTACACGTTCGGCGGGGTTGCGCCCGTCATGCGGATCACACCGGGCACGGTCATGCACCTGTGGTCGGAGGACGCGTTCAACCATGCCTTGAAGACCGTCGACGATCTGTCAAGCGAGAAGGTCGATCTCCGCTTCGTCAACCCGCAGACCGGTCCGTTCTACGTCGAAGGTGCGAAGCCTGGAGACACGCTGGTCATCCATATCGTCGACCTCACACCAGCGCGCGATTGGGGTGCGTCTGCTGCCATACCGTTCTTCGGCGGCCTCACGGGGACCGATCGCACGGTCAACCTCCAGGACGCGCTGCCCGACACCACCTGGATCTACGAGGTGGATAGAGCTGCCAATACCGTCGGCTTCCAGGCCCGCTTCGGCGACCTCTCCGTGGAACTGCCGATGAACCCCATGCTCGGAACGATCGGTGTCGCCCCTGCGGGAGGTGAAGTGCGCTCGTCGCTCGTCCCTGAGCGCTTCGGGGGCAACATGGACTCGCCGGAGGTCAGGGCCGGTACAACCGTCTTCCTCGGTGTCAACCAGGAGGGAGCGATGTTCTCGCTCGGCGACGGGCACTACCGCCAGGGAGAGGGCGAGGCGTGCGGAACCGCCGTCGAGGGTGCGATGAACTCGACCATCATCGTCGATTTGATCAAAGGCCACGCTCCGGCATGGCCACGGCTCGAGACCGACGACTACCGGATGGCCGTGGGCTCCTCCCGCCCGATGGAGGACTCGTGGCGCATCGCCCAGGTCGAGATGGTGCGGTGGTACGAAGAACTGTTCGGCCTCCACCACATGGACGCGTACCAACTCCTCTCCCAGACGACTGAGGTACCGGTTGCGAACGTCGTTGATGTCAACTACTCCGTGGTGGTGAAAGCAGCGAAGTCCCTCGCACCGCAAGCAGACGCGTTCGGCGGGATACACGCAGACCTCCGCGACCGTGCGCGCCAACTCTGAATCACCTGTGACCATCACCGCACGACCGAACCATCGATGAAGGAGCGACACACATGGACCTACAGCTGACAGGACGCACCGCATTGGTGACCGGCGGAACCAGGGGAATCGGGAGGGCCATCGTCGAAGGATTCCTCAACGAAGGCGCCAACGTGTGCTTCTGCGCCCGCACCACCGCCGACGTCGAGGCGACCGAACAGGCACTGTCGAGCGGAGGGCCGGGGGTTGTCGGCTCCACCGTGGACATGGGAGACGCGGCAGCGATCGAGGCCTGGGTGGCGGACTCAGCGGACAGGTTCGATGGGATCGACATCGTGGTGAGCAACGTCAGCGCCCTCGCCATCCCCGACACGAACGACAACTGGGAGACATCCCTCAACGTAGACCTCATGGGAACGGTCCGCCTGGTCAAAGCCGCAATGCCGCACCTCGAAGAGAGCGACGCTGCTTCGATCGTTGCCATCGCAAGCGTGTCTGGCAGGGAAGTCGACTTCGCATCCGGCCCGTACGGAACGGCGAAGTCGGCGATCATCGCCTACATCCAGGGCCTCGCCTTCCAGCTTGCAGGCAAGGGGATACGGGCGAACACCGTGTCACCCGGCAATACCTACTTCCCCGGCGGCGTGTGGGAGAGCATCGAACAGGACAACACGGAGCTGTTCGATATGGCTATGGGGCTGAACCCGACTGGCCGGATGGGGACGCCCCAGGAGATGGCGGCAGGGGTCGTGTTCCTCGCGAGTCCGGTGTCGAGTTTCACCACGGGGACCAACCTGGTGATCGACGGCGCCCTCACGCGCGGCATCCAATTGTGACGTCACCTGCCTGCCACTGACCGGGGACGGACGGTACCCTTCGGGTTCCGAACCCACGATGCCCCTCAAGGGAGATTCCCGATGAAACGTTCTCACCTGACCCTGTTCGCCCTCATCGCCGCACTGGCTGTCGTCCTCGCTGCGTGCAGTTCCAGTTCGTCGACCACCGAGGCCAGTGACGTCAATATGGACAACGAGACGCAGGTCGTCCCCGTCGATGGAGGCAGCTACACCGACGTCAGCGTCGCCGGCCTCGAGGCGATGCTCCAGAACAAGGACTTCGAACTCATCAACG
>CAYUJA010000124.1:0-5742 GCA_964444875.1 uncultured Acidimicrobiaceae bacterium
CCTGGGACCAGCCCCGGTCGTTCTCTGGCCCGACGAGGATCATGCCGAAGGTGAATCCCTCACCCGACATGGTCGCTTCGGTGGTTGTCGCCGTCTCACCGCCGCCCGCCGTGGTGGTTGTCGTCGTTTCTTCACTCGAACTGGAACACGCTGCTGCAACCAGTGCCAGCACCGCGACGAGCGCGAACAAACGAATAGATCGTCTGCTTCTTGCCATCTGTGTCTCCTTTGTCCTTCATATGTCCTACCAACGCAGAACCCAGGCTGCGCACCGACGTGATGAGTCGGTGACCCAAGGTTAGGTGCTGATCATCACCGACACCAGACGGGATGCCGTGACACACGTTGGCCACCGTAGGAATGCGACGCCTCGTCACTAATCTTGGGGCGATGGATATCGTTTTCATACGCCATGGCCAGCCACAGTGGGCGGTCGATGGCATGAGTCAGCCAGACCCGAACCTCACAGAGCGTGGTGAACTCCAAGCGCGCCTCGCTGCCGATCGGATCGCATCCGACCCCAAGCCGGCAACGGAACTGATCGCCTCGCCGGCCGCCCGGGCGCGCCAGACGGCGTCTCCGATCGCTGCCGCGACCGGACTCATACCGGTGACCGTCGAGGACCTGGTCGAGGTCAAGATGCCAGACTGGGAAGGCGTGACGGAGGAGTCGGTCATCGAAATCTTCAGGAACTCGAGACATCGGACGCCCGACGAATGGTGGGAGGGTCTGCCAGGGGGAGAGTCGTTCCGCAGGTTCCACAACCGTGTGATCGGCGCCCTCGACCCGTTGCTTGCTGAGCGGGGCATGGTTCGAGACACGGATGACCCTCGCTTGTGGCATGTCAACGAGGACGCGGGCCGTATCGTCATCGTGGCGCACGGAGGCACGAATTCGGTGTGTTTGACGCATCTGCTCGGCATCCCGCCGGCACCATGGGAGTGGGAGAAGTTCGTCCTATTCCATGCATCGTTCGCACGGGTCAAACTGATCCCGCTCGCCGGTGCCTATGTCCCGAGCCTGCGAACCTTCAACGACCAGGACCACATCCCGATGGACGTACGCTCGCGCTGAACGGTTTCTCGATTGCCGGTAGCGCCAGCGCCGGAGCGACATTCTCAGGTTCCGACTTGCAAGTACGCTGTGTCCCATGGCGCTCGAGATTCGGGACATCCACAAACATTTCGGTCCCGTCCGGGCAAGCGACGGGGTGTCGTTCACGGTCGAAGAAGGCTCGCTGCACGGGATCCTGGGTGAGAACGGAGCAGGCAAGTCGACGCTGATGAAGATCCTCTCTGGGTTCTACGGCGCAGACTCCGGTGATGTCGTCCTCGACGGTGCGGTGCTCGATCTGGCGTCGCCGGCCGATGCGATCGCTGCAGGCATAGGGATGCTTCACCAGGACCCACTCGTCTTCCTGCCGATGACGGTCCTCGACAACTTCGCCCTCGGAAGCCCCGGCCCCGTCCGTCTCGACCGCACCGAAGCCCGCAGAGAACTCGAACGGGTGAGTTCCGAACTCGGGTTCGAGTTCGACCCGTCACGGCTTGCCGGAAGCCTCACCGTCGGGGAACGCCAGCAACTCGCGATCACCCGCCTGATGTGGCTCGGTGCAAAGGTTCTCATATTCGACGAGCCAACGACGGGCATCTCGGCAACGCAGCGGCTGCAACTCTTCGACACGCTGCGCAAACTCGCTGAGAACGGGCTGATCGTGCTGTTCGTGTCGCACAAACTCGAAGAGGTTGACGATCTCTGTGACTCGGTAACGGTGATCAGGCACGGGAAGGTCGTGTACGAGGCGAAGATGCCCGTGGCTTCTGAGACTCTCGTGGAGAAGATGTTCGGGAAGGTCTTCTCGGTACAGGATCACGAACCGGTCCCGTTGGGGCCTCCGGTGCTTCGGCTCACGAATGCCATCCTCGATGAAGGCACGACGCATATCGAGGATCTCAATCTCGAGGTCGCCGCCGGGGAAGTGGTCGGCCTCGCGGGCCTCGAGGGCAGCGGACAGCGGGCGTTGCTGCGTGCATGTGCGGGTTTGATCGAGCCCAAAGCGGGCCTGCTCGAACTCGACGGTGTGAACCTGACGAAAGCGTCCTACCGCCAGCACCTCGCCGCAGGTGTGCACTATCTGCCTGCAGGCCGTCTCGAAGAGGGGTTGGTCGAGGGGATCTCCATCACCGAACATCTCGTCCTTGCATCCGAGGACACGAGTTTCTTCGTCGACTGGAAGGCGGCCAGGAATGCGGCTGAGTCCGAGATCGAGGACTACTCGATCAAGGGCAGTCCGGCAACGCACGCTGAGGCGCTGTCCGGAGGGAACCAGCAACGGCTCCTCCTGGCCATGATCCCGGACGAGGTGAGGTTGCTGTTGCTCGAGCATCCAACGAGGGGCCTCGATGTCGAATCGGCTGCATACGTCTGGACCAGGCTGCTCGCCAGGCGTTCGCAGGGGACGGCGATCGTGTCAGCGTCGGCGGACCTCGACGAGTTGCTGCGATACAGCGACCGGATCGTCGTGTTCTTCGGGGGCAAGGTCTTTGCCATCAGACAGGCCTCCGAGACTGATGGTGAAGAACTCGGGTACCTGATCGGTGGGAAGGAGCGCGTATGACGAGGTCGCTCCGCATCACATCGACGGTCGTCGCGGTCGTCGCGGCGCTGGTGTTCGGCGTCCTCCTCCTCCTGGCTCTCGGCTTCCCCCCGTTTGAAGCGCTCAGCTTGCTCGTATCTGGCTCCGTCGGGTCGGCAGCGAAGCTATCAGCGACCCTGCTCGCGTGGTCGCCGCTCATCCTCGCCGCAGCCGGTCTTGTGATCACGTTCGCTGCCGGGTTGTGGAACATCGGGGTGGAGGGGCAGATCATCATGGGTGCGATCGCTGCGTCGTGGGTGGCACGGTCGGTCCCCGGCCCCGTCTGGGTCGTGGTGCCCGGAACGATCATCGCCGGCGCCATCGGTGGCGCAGTCTGGGCACTCTTCGCCGGTGTGCTCAAGACGCACGGCAGCGTGCACGAGATCTTCGGCGGCCTCGGCCTCGACTTCGTTGCAGCCGGCCTCGCAACGTACCTCGTGATCGGACCGTGGAAGCGAGCCGGTGTCGCATCGACCAGCGGCACGGACATCTTCCGTGAGGAAGCGTGGATGCCGGAGTTCCAGGCGTTCGGCGTCTCGTGGCCGGTGCTCCCCGTCGTGCTCGGCCTTGTCAGCGTCGTGTTCGTGTGGTTGCTGTTGCGCGGCACGCTGTTCGGTCTCAAACTCAAAGCCGTCGGGAACAACTCGTACAGCTCGTACCTCAGAGGCATCCCGACGAACCGGTATCTTCTCGGCGCCTTCGCCATCGGTGGCGCGCTTGCAGGTGTCGCAGGCACGGTGCAGGTCACGGCATTCCACCACAAGCTCGTCCCCGCGATCTCGGGCGGGTACGGGTTCCTTGCCATCCTCGTGGTTCTTCTCGCAGGTTTCAGTGCCGTTGCCATCGCCCCGATCGCCTTCTTCTTCGTGGCGGTCTCCGTTGGGAGCACCCAACTCGATCTCAGGCTCGGGCTCGATTCGGCGTTCGGTGGTGTCCTCCTGGGCGTCATCGTGCTCTTCGTCCTCTTCGCTGGGGGCTGGGCAGCCAAACGTGCCGGTAGAACACTGACCCCCCGCAAGGAGCCGTAGCCGTGGAGGCCACCTTCAACTCCATCATCGCTGCGGCCGCTCCGCTGATCATCGCCTCGATGGGCGAGACGATCACGGAGAAGTCCGGTGTCATCAACCTGTCACTCGAGGGGAGCATCCGGCTGTCCGCCATGACCGCGTTCGCCGTTGCGTTCTGGGTCGGAAACGCGCTCGCAGGGTTTGCGATCGCCGCGGTCGTCGGTGCTCTGATCGCTGCGATCATCGCCTACTCGAGCATCGGCCTGAAACTGAACCAGATCGCGGTCGGTTTCGTCCTGGCGCTGCTTGCTATCGACCTCGCCTCGTTCCTCGGAGATTCCTTCGTTGGCGAACGTGGCCCGAGGGTTCCCTCGTTGCCCATTCCGTTCCTGTCTGACATCCCCTTCTTCGGGAAGGTCCTCTTCGAGCAGGATCTCGTCGTCTACTTCAGCTTCTTCACCATCGCGGCGACCTGGTGGTTCTTCTACCGCACCCGCCCTGGCCTGAACATCCAGGGGATAGGAGAACGGCCCGAAGCAGCGTTCTCCCGTGGGATCGCCGTCAACAAGTTGCGTTTCTGGTACACGGTGCTCGGTGGTGCAATGGTGGGCATCGCAGGTGCCGCTTACTCGCTCGACGTGAAGCTGGGATGGAGGGAGACCTTGACGCTCAACCTCGGGTGGATCGCCCTTGCAATGGTGATCTTCGGCGGGTGGCATCCCCTGCGCGTTGCGTTCGGTGCCTACCTCTTCGGGGCGCTCCAGGTGCTTGCGTTCCAACTCCAGGATGTGTTCCCCGGTGTGTCCCAGGTACTGCCTGTCGCACCGTTCCCTTTGATGATCCTCTCGCTCGTGTTCGTCTATTCGGACTGGTTCAAGAAACTCGGGGACAGATTCCCTCGAATGCGCAACCTGCTCGGCAGTGAGGCGCCCGCAGGACTCGGCGAGGTGTTCGAGAGGGAGTAGAGGGTAAGTATTCTCCCTCAGCTTGCTGGGGGAGATGGGCCGAGGAACGAGGGCCAGAGGGGGTTCTTCAGCGTTCCGTTTTCCGTCCTCTGACTGTGAACTGTTCACTGTGAACTGGCAACCACCTGAGCGAGTTCCGTCAGCAGTCTGTCTTTGTCGCTTTCGCCGAGGAAGCTTGCTTCGATCGAGTTGCGGGCGAGGGTGACGAGGTCGCCTCTGGTGAGTCCGAGACCGTTGGCGACGGCGAGGTAGTTGTCTACGACGTACCCGCCGAAGTATGCGGGGTCGTCTGAGTTGACCGTGACCTTGACGCCGGCGTCAAGCAACCGTTTGAGGTTGTGGTCCTCGATCCGTTCGAACACCTTGAGTTTCACGTTCGACAGCGGGCACATCGTCAGTGGGATCGCGTCCCGGACGAGCCTGTCGACCACATCGGGGTCCTCTTCGCAGCGCACGCCGTGGTCGATGCGCTCGGCCTCGAGGGCCTTGATGGCGTTGGTGATGTATTGCGGAGGCCCCTCTTCGCCGGCGTGCGCAACGGCGTGGAGGCCGGCATCACGGGCGAGTGCGTAGGCCTCGACGAACCATTCAGGCGGGTTCCCGTCCTCGGACGAGTCGAGTCCGACCCCGATGAGTTGGTCGGCGAACGGCTCGGCCTGGTACCAGGTCGCTACTGCTTCCTCGGGAGGGAGATGGCGCAGGAAACACATGATCAGCCCTGCCGAGATGCCCCAGGAGTCTTTGGCATCTGCGATCGCCCGTGTGAACCCACCCATGAACACGTCGAACCCGATGCCACGGGCGGTGTGGGTCTGGGGATCGAAGAAGATCTCCGCCCTGACAACGCCGTCCGCGTGGGCTCGTTGCAGGTAGGCGGCCATCAGGTCGTAGAAGTCCTGCTCGGTGACGAGGACCGCTGCACCCTGGTAGTAGATGTCGAGGAAGTCCTGCAGGCTCGTGAACTCGTACGCCGCCCTGATCTCGTCCACGGAGCCATAGGGCATGTCGATGCCGTTGCGTCGGGCGAGGTCGAACACCATCTCAGGTTCCAGGGTCCCCTCGATGTGGACATGGAGCTCAGCTTTAGGTAGTCGTCGCACGAAGTCCACAAGTTCCATCCAACCATTCAACCAGA
>CAYUJA010000125.1:0-5674 GCA_964444875.1 uncultured Acidimicrobiaceae bacterium
ACACGAAACAGTTGGATCTCATAGAGGGCTCACTTCGGTCGGTTGAATAGTGTGTGGCAGCTTCAGAGGAACGGCAGTGCGGTCGAGGTTGGTCTGTGACCGGGACAGGGGGTAGGCATGTCGAGTAGGGTGGTCGCCCCGTTGACCACGACGCCCACTGGTGGCTTGAAACCGCGAAATCCAGGCGGTTGCATCATCCCTTCCAGCCGGATATGCGCTCGTCCCGGTCGGGCGCGATGTCGGTTTTGTTCCGACTCGACAGTCCTCGAAATGCCCGTTCACGGCTGGCCTCGCGTGTGCAGCATTGGCTGGGGATTTGCGGGTCGATTGACGGGAGAATTGGTGCGGGTTGGCAGCTCAATGACGGACGTGGTTGGTGGAACACCGGTCGTGCAGCTGAGCAAGGTCGTACCTGGTGGTTCTGCCGACGTGTTCGTGAAGTTGGAATGGTTCAACCCGACTGGCTCATACAAGGATCGGATGGCGCTCGCCATGGTCGAAGAAGCTGAGCTGCGGGGTGATCTCCGTCCGGGAATGACCGTGGTCGAGTACACCAGCGGCAGTACCGGTTCGTCGTTGGCATATGTGTGCGCCGCAAAGGGATATCCGTTCAAGGTGGTGTCGTCGGATGCTTTCTCAGAGGAGAAGCTCAACACGATGAGGGCGTTCGGTGCCGATGTGACACTTGTGCCGAGCGTAGGCGGACAGATAACACCAGACCTCGTGCCTCGCATGATCGAAGAAGCGTCCAAGTACGCTGCCGAACCCGACACGTACTGGACC
This sequence comes from uncultured Acidimicrobiaceae bacterium, assembly GCA_964444875.1. Classification (GTDB taxonomy): domain Bacteria; phylum Actinomycetota; class Acidimicrobiia; order Spongiisociales; family UBA5794; genus JAMBLL01. The sequence continues at coordinate 784 of CAYUJA010000125.1, forward strand.
GACCAGCTCAACAACGCAGACTCATTGATCGGATATCGAGACGTCGGATATGAGCTGCTTGAGCAGATGAACCGACCGATCAGTGCGTTCTGCGCAGCCGTTGGAACAGCAGGACTCACGATGGGTGTTTCCGCTGCATTCGCCGAGGCAGGCTCGGAAACCAAGATTGTCTTACTGGAGCCGTCCACGTCGCCTGTGATTTCTACCGGCGAGTCTGGCACCCACCACGTAGAGGGCGTAGGTATCGGATTAATCCCTCCATTGCTGGATGCGGATCGATATGACGAGGTACGAGCGATCGATGAAACCGCGGGTCGGTCAATGGCGAGGCGTCTCGCAGCCGAGGAAGGGCTGTTCGCAGGAGTCTCATCTGGTCTCAACGTAGTCGGAGCGATCGAGCTTGCTACCGAACTCGGCGAGGGCCATACGGTCGTAACGGTTGCCGTCGACACCGGACTCAAGTACCTCTCCGGCGATCTCTACGCCTCTTAGAACGCACCGTCCGCGCACAATCAGGCATTGATGAGGGAGCGGTCCTCATGAGGCAATTCAAGGTTCCCGGCTGGCGGTTCCCGACTCGAAATCATGGAAACTCGCAGAGGGCTCACCTCGGTCGGATGCTTCTGTGTGGCGGTTTCGGGGGGAACGCCCTGCCAGGTGTGCCAGATCCGCGAATACGGGTGTGGTTCAGGTGTCGCCTGTGACGTGTTCGGCGGTTCGAGACGCTGCTGCTAGTCCAGCGTCGGTGGTGACTATTGGTGCTTCGAGACGGTTGGCAAGTTCCACATAGACGGCATCGACCAGCCGCAGGTTGTGGCGTAGCTTCCATGCGCCGGCGAGCAGCGGCGCGAGGAGGTGACGCTGGATTGGGGCGGCAGCGACACGCTGGATCCTCGTCGTGACTTGCCGGGCCGTGAGATGTCCGCCGCGGTGCAAGCGCCCTAAAGCTGAGAGGACCTCGGCATCGAAGTGGGCAGGAGCGTGGAGTTCGTGGCCTTGGAGTCGGTCCCGTATTGCGGTGGCCAACGGTGACCCGACGAGGAGATCGACCATTGTCGAGGCATCGACGACTACTTCTTCAGCCATGACCCTCGAGCTCGTCCTTGGCTGCCGTGACGGCAGATGCGACGGCACTGTGGTTGATTCCGAGCGGGCGCATCGTAGCGACGTCGTTGAGCCATTCGTTGACACGGCTGGCCGCCAGGGCGCTGCGTAGTGCCTCCTGGGTGAGGTGCGAGACGTTCAAGTCTGCCGCTTTGGCTTCTGCGGCTAGATCGTCAGGGAGGTACACGTTGACTCGGGCCATGCGCATATTATACACACTTCACGTATCAGATCAACAGGTATGTGCCATAACGAGCGCAACGACCGTACGTCTGCACACACATGGGGTGTCCCGCTCGCTCGGTCGTTCAGCGAGAAGCGATCTGCCTGGCTCAAGGCGGATAGCAGATGTCGAGCCAGGGCTTCGACCCGGCGATCGTTACGTGTCATACCGGTGTCATATGTTGGTTCCATGTACTCATCAGTTGCCTCATGCGTCCTCGTTGGTGTCGTTGTCATGGGGAGTCCGCTGTGAACGGCGACGTCGTCAACGAGGGGCTCATCCGGATCGCTCACGGTGGTATGGCGCCGTCAACGCTCGACCGTCTCTTCGCTTCGTACGGCGCACCCGATGCGGTTCTGTCTGCGGTTCTGCGTGGCCGTACGAAAGCGTCTGTGAGGGTCGTTGATGCGGTTCGGATACCAGCAGATGTGCGTATGGCTGAACTGGAGGGTCTCGGAGTCAGGTTCATATGTCAAGGTGACGACGGGTTCCCCGAACGGCTCACGAGTTACTCCGGGTCGCCACGATTCTTGTTTCTCCGGGGCCGGCTCTCGAAGTGTCCGGCCATCGGGATCGTGGGTACCAGGACGTGTACGACGTACGGCACCGACCTCGCAGCCAGTTTCGGTGCCGTTGCCGCCGATGCGGGCTGGACCGTGGTGAGCGGTCTCGCACGAGGTATCGATGGTGCAGCGCACAGGGGAGCAGCCGGCGTCGGGGGGCATTGCCACGCCGTGCTCGGTTCCGGTGTCGACGTCGTGTATCCCAGGAGCAACAGAGATCTCTACCAATCGATCCTCGACGCCGGCGGTGCGGTGTCCTCGGAGTATCCGCCGGGCACGCCACCCGAAGCTTGGAGATTCCCAACACGAAATAGTCGAAACCTATTGCAGGCTCACCTCGCCAACGAGACGACAACAACTCTGGTCGAAGGTGATGCAACGATCCCTTGAAACCGCACCGGGTAGGTATGGGTCGTTCTCCTGCCAAGCAGTCCTTCTGTTCCATCCGCGAACATCGACGTTACCAATGTTGGAAGGGGCTACCGCTTGGTGGCAACTATCCGGACGATCGGAACGGCCGTGACCGGCAGGAGCATGCGAATCTCCGAGATCATGTCCGCCAGCACGGCTGGCCGCGTGTACGGATCGGTCGCCTCGACCGATGTGAGATGGCGGTGCTTGATGGCCATCACCGACTCTCCGAGTTCGGGCAATGACTTGCTCTGGTCTGCGATGCTATCCGGGAGACCAGTCGGGAATGTGAACGGTTCGATCTCCTCGACTGCCTCGACGGTGAAGCCCTCGTTGACGAACGAGTTGACAAGCATCGGTATCTTCAGTCCGAAGCCGGTCCTCCCGAACGGGCCTTCGCGCGGCGGAAGACTGAGGAACCTCACCAACTCGATGAGACCGGCCGTTTCTCGTGCGACGCCACGTGTGAACGTGTCCTCGGCGTTCAGGAGGGGGGCAACGCCAGCATCGACAACCGCCAGGTGGTCGTCTGCGCCGGAATGGTCGCCCTCGAACCGTGGGAGTGAGAAGTAGGAGTGCGTTGTGATGACGATCGATCCTTGTTCTCGCAAGACGGTGTGCATCTGTCGAAGGATCCCGTCTACATCGACGGCGTCGCTCTCCATCGTCGGGAACTGGATTACCATCCGGGCAAGGATCACGTCAGCCGAAGCCTCCGGCAGGGCATCGGCGATCCCGCCGGCATCGACGCCGGTCCTCCACTCGACCGAATCCGGCAGCAGAGATGGCCGCGGCGCATGCTGCTCAGGTGCGGTTGCTATGAGGCTTGAGGGGCCTAGAGACCAAATGTATGCAGACAGGTCGCCAAGACCAGCCGAGTAGTCGATGACGTCGCGGCCCTCGATAAGGTCGTCGGGGAGCAGGTTCTCGCGCTGGTAGTAGACGAACGGTCGCATCGCCATCCAATCTCTGGCGTGTTCCCACACATCAGCCGACCCGTTGTCGTGCATCTCGTAAGACTACAATGTCGCGTAACGGCCCCCGACCCCGACGCGACCAGTCCCGAGATCCATAGGTCGGGATTTGCTCGAAGGAGTGCGTCACGTGCCCTCGACGGCCACTCCGGGTCCCGCTCAATCTCGACCGGATCCGTTACGGACATGAGGCCAAGACCCCTCGTATAACGACCACCCTCCGTCACGACACACCCCACAGGTGGGGCCAAATCAGACGAGCGCGGTGGGGCCAAATCAAGTGGACATTCCCACCCAACATCATCAATCAGGCACCTATGGCCGCTGACATTTTCGGTCTGCACCATCGACCATGTGGAATCACGTATGCTGACGACGAAGACGGGGATGATGTGGACTGGTCAAGTCGTCATGGCAGATTCATCGGAACGAATCTCGGAGCCATACTGATCGCGGTTGGTATCTGGGTATGGGAGGCAACGCACGGCAATGAGATGACCTTCGCATGGGGCTGGCTCATTGGAACGGTCATCTATGCCCTGATGAACGGAGCATGGATATTCCTTGGCCCGGAACGGACTGAGTAGCGAGTTGAATCTTCAGGGAAACCAAGGCACCTGGTTAACTTGTTGACCACACATATCGGCGCCGGTTATAGGCGGTCTTGGGTCCATACGTAGACGGCCTTGGCTGGCCCGCCCAACGGCTCCGATCGGTGGCTGTAGATGAAACCGGCAGCCTCCAGCGCACCCCTCGACCGTACGTTCCTTTCGTCGGGAGTCGCAACACACACGGAAACGTGGCTGTGGAGGCTGACAACGAATTCGGCAAGTGCCGACAGCATCTGAACTCCTAGCGCACGACCACGATGGTTGCCGCCAAGGAGGTAGTCAATACCAACGGCGTTCGGGATTCCGACTAAGGCATCATGGTCTGGGTGGTCGGCATGCCTATACGACTGTGCGAACCCAGCAGCCACCCCGTCTACCTCGATCACCCAGACATCGGTTGGATCTTCACCTTCAATCCTGGCGACGTACTTCGCTTCGAACTCCTGAGAATCGTTCGGCGCGTGCCACCACTCGGCAATGTCAGGCTCACCGAACCATGCGGCGAGCGTTCCGATGTCCTCCCTTGTCAAGGGGCGAAAGATGATGTGGCTCATAGATACGAGCTTACGACGGCCCACCGACTCGCCCATATCGGCTGCGGATTCAACGGGCCATTGCAACACCTCGGCGAGTCTGTCTGACGGTGCCGATCGTTCAGGGGTCTGCTGCTGGAGGTTCCCGACACGAAATAGTCGAAACCTACTGCAGGCTTGCCTCGCCGACGAGACAGCAACAACTCTGGTCGAGAGTGATGCAACGACCCTGGTGGCATCGTGATTGTGCATTGGCAGAATGCCTTCGATAATGCAGCACTCTCCGTCCGAACGGGTAGGAGGCGTTCGAGCGGTTCCTGCGTCGGCGCACGGCCCGACCACCAAGGTCCGCGGCTCCCCGGTCGACCTAGCTCGCTGCCTCGGTCTCTTCCCTTAACTGAGCGAACAGACTGCTGTATTCCATGGCAACCTCGGCGAGAGCGTCGAGCGATTTCCAGTCCTGCAGGCGGGC
>CAYUJA010000126.1:0-5640 GCA_964444875.1 uncultured Acidimicrobiaceae bacterium
GCAACCTTTACGATGCGACCGGAGGCGAGGGTTGTCACGCTCATGTGCTGCTCTCCGTCTTTCTCTTGATCTTCAAGCGTTGGACAGCGCTTCTGCGCCGCCAACGATCTCGCTGATTTCTGTTGTGATCTCTGCCTGGCGTGCCTGGTTGACCTCGCGGGTCAACAGACGGGTCAGGTCGTGCGCGTTCTCTGTTGCTGCCTTCATCGCTCTGCGCCGTGCTGCATGTTCGGATGCGGATGCATCGAGGAGCATGCCGAACACCGCTCCTTCGAGGTACCTGGGGAGGAGCCTCGAGAGGATCTCGCCTGGCGAAGGCTCGAAGGTGTAACCGACGGGGTGGGCCGACGCGGCGCCCGCATCGTCTGGCGGTTCGATCGGGAGCAGTGGAAGCAGTTCCGGCGTCTGGGTGAGCGCCGAAACGTACCGCGTCGTGTAGGCCTCGACGGCGTCAACCCGCTCACTGGCGTACTCGTCGAGGATGGTGTTGGCGATCGCCCGCGCATCCCCGTAGGTCGGCGTATCGGTGATGTCCAGCCAGCTGTGGTCGATCGCGTACTTGCGATAGCGGAAGTACGAAAGGGCCTTGGCACCGATGGTGAACACCCGCACGACCTTCCCTCGAGCCTGATGATCCACGATCGCGTGTTCTGCCATGCGGATCACGGACGTGTTGTAGCCGCCCGCGAGACCTCTGTCTGAGGTCACCACGAGCACACCGACCGTCGCGACGTCCCTCCTGTCGAGGAGGGGATGAGACAGCGACCCGGTCGACGCTGCAATGTTGCGGATCACGTCGTTCATCTTCAATGTGTAGGGCTTGGCCTGGGCAACCCTGATCTGGGCTTTTCCGATACGTGCGGTCGCGATGAGTTCCATCGCGCGCGTGATCTTCATCGTCGATTCGACGCTCTTGATGCGTCGACGAATCTGGCGAACTTCGGCGGATGCCACGGTGTGTTAGGCCTCCCCGACCTGGTCGTCGTGTTGGGTGTCACGCATCGACTTGGCAGCGTGGTCCTCGGACAACGTCGCTGCGAGAACCTCAGCTGCCGAGTGATCGTGGGGGGTCCACACGTCCTTGAACGAGCTGATCATCGCCACGAGCTCGTCTGCGTGCAGCTCACCCGTGTCTGCGATCGCTGAGAGAACGGCCCCGTACCGCGATCTCGCGTACTCACGGAGCTGCTCTTCGAACGAAGAGATCTCGGCTGGCTCGACATCGTCCATGTGACCCTCGGTCACCGCGAAGATGATCAGCACCTGCTCCTCGACGGGAACGGGTTCGTACTGGCCCTGCTTGAGGACCTCGACGACCCGCCGCCCACGGTCGAGCTGTGCGAGAGACGTCGCATCGAGTTCCGAACCGAACTCCGCGAACGCCTCGAGCTCACGGAACTGGGCGAGGTTCAATCGGAGAGGGCCTGCGACCTTCTTCATCGCCTTCACCTGGGCCGCACCACCAACGCGTGACACCGAGATACCGGCGTTGATCGCCGGGCGAACGCCAGAGAAGAACAGGTCGGTCTCCAGGAAGATCTGACCGTCGGTGATCGAGATCACATTCGTGGGGATGTACGCGGAAACGTCTCCGGCCTTCGTCTCGATGATCGGGAGGCCCGTGAGGGACCCTCCACCGAGTTCGTCTGACATACGAGCACAACGCTCGAGGAGACGGCTGTGCAGGTAGAACACGTCGCCGGGGTACGCCTCACGCCCCGGAGGACGGCGGAGCAGCAGCGAGATCTCGCGGTAGGCGATCGCCTGTTTGGTGAGGTCGTCGAAGATGACGAGCGCATCTTCGCCTTTGTACATCCAGTGCTGCCCGATCGCGGAGCCTGCGTACGGTGCGTACATCTGCAACGCAGCCGCGTCAGCAGCTGAAGCGTTGACCACCATCGTGTACTCCATCGCACCAGCCTGATCGAGCGTGTCTACGACTTCGGCGACGGTGGAGTTCTTCTGGCCGATCGCCACGTAGATGCACTTCACGCCAAGGCCCTTTTGGGCGAGGATCGTATCGACCACGATGGCCGTCTTGCCTGTCTGGCGGTCACCGATGATCAACTGGCGCTGACCACGGCCGATCGGTGTCATGGCATCGATCGCCTTGATACCGGTCTGGAGCGGCTGGGACACCGGCTGGCGCTGAACGACCGACGGTGCCTGGGTCTCGAGAAGGCGGCGCTCTTTGGCGTTGATGTCTCCCTTGCCGTCGATCGGGTTGCCGAGGGGGTCGATCACACGGCCGAGCAGTTCATCACCAACAGGGATCGACAGGACGCGACCCGTTGAGCGAACTTCATCACCTTCTTCGATGCCTGAGGCATCACCAAGGATGACGGTACCGATGGAATCCTCATCGAGGTTGAGTGCAACGCCGAGCAGGCCACCGGGGAACTCGAGGAGTTCCGAGGCCATGGCGTTCGGGAGGCCTGCAACACGGGCAACGCCGTCACCGACGGACAGGACGTACCCCATCGTTTCAGATTCGAGTGAGGGCGACCAGCCCTCGAGGTTGGACCGGAGCGCTGCAGCGATATCCCCGGTGTCGAGTGTGATTTCAGCCATCGTGCATCAGCCCCATTGCTCTCGAAGCTCGGCGAACCGGTTCTGGACCGATCCGTCGAGCACGGTGTCTCCGACCTTTGCGACCACACCGCCGATGACGGACGGGTCGACTATGACCTTTACCTGGACGCGCTTGCCTGTCGCCTTGGACAGGGCCGCCGACAGCCGATCGATCTGATCGGCGTCGAGATCCAGTGGAGCGCGTACTTCTGCGACCACTTCGCCCTCAGCCTCAGCGGCGAGTTCGGCGAGTTTCTTTGCGATATCGCCCAGGTGCCTCGCCTGACCGGCGGCGATCAGGAACGTGATCGCGGCAACGGTGATCTTCGAGGCCCGCGTACCGAGGAGATCGTCGATGATCCCCTGCTTGCGTTCCGTTGGGATCCGGCTGTCTGCCAGGACGTCGATCAACTCTGCGTTACCCGCAAGGGCGAGGGCAGCGCGATAGATCTCGTCCGCAACGCCCTCCCCTTCGGCTGTTGCGATATCGAGCAGTGCCGACGCGTATCGCTCGACGTAACTCGCTTGAGCGGTCTCGTTCTCCATCAGCTACCGCACCCCACCGAGTTCTTCGATGTACTGGTCGACAAGCGCACGCTGAGCTTCGACGTCGAGGCTGGATATGACGACCTTTTCGGCAACGTCGAGTGAAAGGTCGGCAACCTGACGGCGAAGGTCAGAAGCGACCCTGTCGCGTTCCGCGACGACCTCTTCGTGACCGCGTGCTTTGATCGTGCTCGCCTCGGTCTCAGCCCTGGCAACGATGTCTGCCTTCACGGCTTCACCGGCGTCGCGAGCGTCTGCGACGATCTGGGCGGCCTCGCCCTTGGCACCAGCGACCTGGCTGCGGTAGTCGTTGAGCAGTGATTCTGCTTCGACCTTGGCCTTTTCCGCTGCTTCGAGTTCTTCGACGATCGCCTGCTGGCGTGCTTCGAGAGCCTTGTTCAACGCCGGGATCGCCCACTTCCAGATGAAGAAGAACACGATCGAAAAGGCGATGATGCCGGCGAAGAGTTCCTCGGGCGCGGGGAGCAGCAGGCCAACTCCGCCGGAGCTCTCTGCCTCTTCGGAGATCTGAACCGGAACTTCCTCGGTAGCCAGGATCACCTGTGCGAACAATTGGATAAGCATCTGTTGCTCCTTGGACTATGCCAGGAAGAAGAGCACGAAGCCGATGAGCGCAAGTGCCTCCGTGAATGCGATACCCAGGAACATCGTGGTGCGGACCATGCCCGCAGCCTCTGGCTGGCGTGCCATTGCCTGGACGGCGTTACCGGCGATGATGCCGATGCCGACGCCAGGCCCGATGGCCGCAAGGCCGTACCCGATGAGGGAGATCGCTCCCTTGAGTTCTTCCATTGTTTCCCTTTCCTTGTCCTGTTAAGAGGGACCTATTGACTAGTGCTCGACGTTGACCGACGTGTCGATGTACACGGCGCTCAACAGTGTGAAGATGTACGCCTGAAGCAAGATGACGATGAGTTCGAACATGAAGATGCCAAGCGCAAGCGCCCACCATGCGAATCCGAACGCGGCTTTGACGGCACTGATCTCCCCCTGGAAGAACGCGGTGAACGACACGAACGCCGTTGTCACGAGCAGCGTCAACATGACGTGGCCGGCAACGAGGTTGGCAAAGAGTCGAACGGCGAGCGAGAAGGGGCGAACGAAGAACGTCGAGAAGAACTCGATGAGGCCGACGAGCGGCTTGAGAAAGATCGGCACCCCGGGTGGCCAGATGATCGCTGTGAAGTAGGAGATCCCGTTCCGCTTGAAACCTGCGAACACGAAGATGACCCAGGTGAGCAACGACAGGAAGAGCGGGATCGCCATACGAGACGTGATAGGGAAGTTCACGAACGGCGTGATCTCGAACATGTTGCCCACGAGGATGAACATGAACAGCGCAAGCAGGTACGGGTAGTACTTGATGCCGATCGGTCCGATGATGCCGACGGCTATCTCGTCTCTGACGAAGAGCATGAGGCCCTCGATGGAGAGCTGGTACTTGCTCGGCTGTGCAGCCTTCTTGCGGAGACCGAAGAAGATGAGGGCAACCACTATGACCGCGGCCAGGAAGATGATGAAAACAGCCCTGGTCACGGGGAAGCCGAGGACGTTGAAGATCTCGGTGCGGAACTCGAACAGTTCCTTCACGTCCTCTGGGGAGCACACGGCCTTGTCGGTGAGGTCACAACCTTCGGCGGTTGCGAGTATCAGTTCGTCCACTCAAGTTCCCTTTCTGAGCCCTTCGCCACTGCGATCGTTTCGAGCGACAGCAACGTGAGATAGCTTGCTACTGCGGACACACCCATGGCTACCCGATCGATGTCGGGCCAGATCGCAACGAGGATGAGCATCGTCATCGTGATCAGACCAAGGCGGATGAAAAATCCGAACAGCGCGGCGGCATGGTACAGGCTTAGCGACACTCTCGCAGCCGTGGCGAGAAGGTATCCACCAAGAACGAAGTTCACAACCACGATGACACCGCCGGCGAAGGATGCGGCGGCACTGGCGGCCCCACCGACGAACCAGAAGATCGCGACGATGACGGGGAGGACCCAGACCGCCCTCTTGGCGATGTGGCGGCCGATGATGGCCTCGACCGGCCGTGTCTCGACGGACGGCTGATGCATGGCGGCTGTCTCTGAGCGGTCGTCAAGCGCCATGGCTACGTGCTTTCCCTTCTTCGTCGAGCACTTCAGATGCCTGCCACAGCCTCCAGTAGCCGAGCCCGAGCGCGGCGAGCGTCCACAGGATCACCATGATCGGGGACGTGCCGAAGATCCAATCGAAGAACAGGCCGAGCAGAACACCTGAAGCGAGGTAGGACAACAGGTCTGCGCCTCTCGAGAAGCTACCGGTGATGATGTCACGCGGCGGCACGAGATGGCTCTCTTCAGATAGCACGTCTTCGTCCGTTCTTGGATCCGAATCGCTCACGTGAACTGTCCTTGGACGTCGTTGGGCGGCTGGCGGCTAGGGTAGCCGAACCCCACTCCCAGTGATAATCGAATTCCAGCTCACAGTTTTCAGTTCACAGTTCACAGTTTTCAGTTCACAGTT
>CAYUJA010000127.1:0-5601 GCA_964444875.1 uncultured Acidimicrobiaceae bacterium
CCGAGACGGGAACCACGTTCTCTATACCCGAGATCGACATCGGGATCCCGCTGGCGTGGGGAGGCATAGAGCGACTGGTCAGGGAGATCGGGCCGACCAGGACGAAGGAGTTCGTCCTGACGTGTCGCCCTTTCTCCGCCAGGGAGGCCGAGCACGCCGGGTTCATCAACGCCATCGTTGGGCCAGGCGAGGCGACCGTCGCCGCTACTGAACTTGCAGCGAGTATCGCTGCCAAATCCCGTTTTGCGGTGACGACGACGAAGCACCATGTGGCGGAGGTACTCAACGGAGACACGTCGAGAGATGATGCTCTCGGCCTGGTCGCCGCCATCGACAATCCGGCGTGGATACGACGCCGCGATGCGTACGTCGGTCGCGTTCAGTAGAGGCGTGCGATACCTCGACGCTTCCGACACGCGCTCGGCACTGTCGATGCCGGACGCCATCGAAGCGATGCGCGAAGCCTTCACCAGGGACCGGGAGATTCCCCAACGCCAGGCACTCGGATCATCGCTGTACATGCCGGGGCGGGTCGGGAAGTTCTCTGGCATCAAGGTCGTATCAACGGAGCCCGGCAACCCCGTCGGGATCGTCGCAGTGTTCGGCGCAGACGGCTCACCTCTTGGGTTCGTCGATGGGCTGGCGCTGACCGCGATCCGCACCGGCGCTGTCGCAGGCCTCGCCACCGACATCCTCGCAGACCGCTCGGCGTCGTGTCTGGCGATGCTCGGCTCAGGCGCAATGGCCAGAGACCAGATCGCTGCTGTGAGAGCCGTTCGCACCATCGATCAGGTGCTCATCTGGAGTCGGAACCAGACAACAGCCGCAGATGTCGCAGACGAGGTCGGCGGAACCGCGGTCCGTCACGCCAACGAGGCGGTGTCCGCCGCAGACATCATCACCACAGCCACACCCGCACGTTCACCTCTGTTCGACCATGCAGCGACCCGTGAGAGCGTCCATATCAACGCTGTAGGCGCCTACACCCCAGAGATGGTAGAGATACCCCCCGAGACCGTGACCGGCTTCTACGTGGTCGTGGACGACTACGAAGCAGCGTCACACGAGGCAGGGGACCTCATCCAGGCAGGACGGCTCCCGGACATCGACCTCACCGAACTGCTCGAACGCGGGTCCGGCGGCCATCGGGCCCGCACGCTCTTCAAGTCGGTCGGGATCGCAAGCCAGGACATCGCAGCAGCACGAGTCGCACTGGCCAATGCGCAACGGCTGGAGCTGGGAGTGAGGTTGTAGGAAGACCTTCTCCGTTTTCCGAAGAGAAGAGAGCACAGAGCACTGGGTAGGACGCTCGGTGCTCGAACAGCCATCAGCCATCAGCCAGAAGACGGAGAACGTCAGGTGAGCATTGGGCGTGGGCTCAGTCCCGCGGCGACATAACAAGCGTCGATGAGAGTCATCGTCGCGACACCATCCTGTGCGGTCGTCGGGAAGGGTGCGCCGAAGACAACGGCATCCCTGAAAGCCACCAATTGCGCTTCGTAGGTCGAGCCCGGCAGCACCGGGTAGTCGGTCACACCATCTGGTGTGCGAACCTGCAGCGACGCACCGGTCTGGGGGGCGAGCGGGTTGTCGACGAACATCGTCGCATCCGTACCGACGACTTCGAGTGAGGCAGTGTGCCCCGGAGTATCCGAGATCATCGATCCGAAGATCGTGCCGGTGACGCCCGATGGCCAGGACAACGCTGCGTGCATACTTCCGTCGACATCTGGCACGGGACAGACCGCGACTGCACGGTCGACCGTCGGTTCGCTGCCCATCACCCAACGCGCCCAACTCGCCGGATAACACCCGATATCCATCATGGCGCCACCGCCGATGGAGAGATCCCAGCGGATGTCGGTGGGAGGGATCGCGGATACGTGAACCTCGAAGCGCGCATCGATGCGCTCGATCTGCCCAAGGACACCGGAATCGAGAATAGATCGCATCTGGCCGACAAGGGGGTGATATCGCCAGTGGAATGCCTCCATGACAACGACGTCCGACCTTGCAGCGGCCTCGGCTATCCGGGCAGCGTCGCCGGCATTCGCCGCAAACGGCTTTTCACACAGAACATGCTTGCCTGCCTCGATCGCGACGATCGCCCACTCACGATGGAGCGCCGCTGGTGTTCCAACGTACACCGCGTCGACGTCGTCAGAAGCGATCAGCGCGGCGTATGAATCGAACACCTGGGGTATCGACCAGCGATCCGCAGCCTCGACAGCACGGCCGCGGTCTCTCGCCGCGATAGCAGACACAGTGACTCCTGGCACGGACCGTGCAGGTTCAACGACCGCCGACCCCGCAATGCGCGAAGCTGCGATAAGTCCGATACGAATGGTCATGGGGACAAAGCTATCAGTTTTCAGCCGACAGCAGAAATGACCGCTGCGCTACCAGACCGCTGCGCTACCAGACCGCTGCGCTACCAGACCGCTCGGCTGGCGCCTCGCTTTCAGACGAAACTCGATGATCGCACGGCCCGAAAGCGAAGCGGTCCGACAGCTTCTGGCTGATGGCTGTCGGCTGGTGGCTGTCCTACGCCAACACCGTGTGTTCGGCGATGTCGATCGGGTCGCGGTCGATGGAGAAGAACTCCATGGGCACATCGGTGTCGAATTCTGCTCGCTCACCCGTGATCCACTGAGCCATCATCGATGCGATCACCTGCGACTCCTTGAACCCGTGGCCGGAGAAGCCGTTCACGACGGAGAACCCGTCTATCGCCGTCGGTCCGACAACGGGCAGCACATCCTGGCGGTTCACCGTGTAGAGCGATGCCATTCCTCCAGGCACACCCACATACGCCAGGTCGGGCAACCGGTGATGCAACGCATGGATCTTCGTGTCGATGAAGGATCTGTCTGCGACCTGGTTGTACCTGTCGGGGTCTGCCGTCTCGAGTTCATCCTCTTCGAGGAGCGAACCCACGATGATCTGGCCGTCACCGGCCTCGGGGCGGAAGTAGATGCCTCCTGCTGCATCACAGGTGACGGGGATCGGTCGGGGTACCTCTGGTGGCAGTGTCCGGTAGATCACCTGGATCCTCGTCGGAACGAGGTGCCACGGGATCTCGAGGCCTGCCATCTCGTTGATGCGGTTGCACCATGGGCCTGCCGCGTTCACGATCATCCCGGCATCGATCGATGATCCATCGGCGAGGGTGACGCCCGTTGCGCGCCCGGGCCCGACCGTCACCCCGACAACCTCAGACCGCATCCGTACATCGACCCCACGGGCCCTTGCTGCGGTAGCCACATCGGCCAGCGCACCGGTTGCATCGAAGAACCCAGTGTCTCGTTCGATCAGGAAGGCATCACCATCGGCACACTCGTGTTCGATCTCGCCGGTGAGGTCGAACGGCACCATGCATGCCGAAAACCCCGGGTAGAGCCTGGTGAGTTCCGCTGCATCGACCATCACGGCGTCGATCCCCTCTGCAACGAGACGGTCCCGATCTGCACGAACCTCATCTGCGGTGTTGTGCATCATCCACAGAACCCCGATGTCGTGGAACCGTCCTACGGGATCAGACAGGCCGGTGTAGTGCGACCAGTTGCGCCAGATCACGTTGCCGTCACGCGCCACCCGGACGCTCTCGAGTTTCGAGTACCGCTGGCGGGTGATCGCAGACGACCCCCCGGTCGATCCCTCACCGAGTCCGGAACCCTTTTCAAGGACGACGACCTGCAGCGACGACCTGCGTGCGATCTGATAGGCGATCGACATCCCGATGATGCCCCCGCCGATGATCGCGATGTCAGCGGTGTCGTGAACCACAGCGCACCTCCGGTCTGTGCGGTGCCTAGTCCACCTTCGCCAGGGTTCCCAGATACAGTTCGATGACCTTGGGATCTTTGAGCAGATTGGGTCCCGTATCCGTGTAAGCGTTGGTCCCCTGGTCGAGCACATACCCGCGATCGGCTATCTGGAGGCACCGCCGGGCGTTCTGCTCGACCATGATGATGGCAACACCTGCCCTGTTGATCCGCTTGGCGAGAATGAAGACCTCGTCCTGGAGCGCCGGAGACAGGCCCGCGGAGGGCTCGTCGAGGAGCAGGAGCTTGGGTTGCATCATCAAGGCGCGACCCAACGCAAGCATCTGGCGCTCACCTCCAGACAGAGATCCTGCGCGTTGCTTGAGCCGCTCACCCAGCAAGGGGAACAGCCCGACCACGACCTCGAGTCGCTCGGGGACCAGCTTGGGTCGAAGGAACAGACCCATCTCGAGATTGTCCTCAACGGTGAGGCTCGGGAACACGTTCTCGACCTGGGGAACGTAAGCGATACCGATCTCCACCAGCTCATGGGCCTTGAGGTTGGAGATATCCTCACCATTGAACTCGACCGTGCCCGATCGGACGTCTATGAGGCCGAAGAGCGCCTTGAGCAGCGTCGACTTCCCCGCCCCGTTCGGACCGATGATGCCGACGAGTTCGTCGGTATCGAGGTGCAGGTTGACACCGTTGAGGATGTCGACACGGGGAACGTAACCAGCGACCAGGTCCTTGATCTCGATCAGGCGATCACCCACAGTGTCACTTCCCTTCCTCTAGCTCGGACGTTTCCTCGTCATGATCTTGCTCTTGTGTGAGGAACATAGCTCTGTCTTCGGCGATGCGCTCATCCTCCTCCTCCAGGGTGAGCGGGGCATCGTGATGCGACCCAAGGTAGGCGTCGATCACTGCGCTGTTCGCACTGATCGTGTCGTGGGGACCCTCTGCGATGATCTCGCCTTCAGCCATGACGACCACCCAGTCAGAGATGTCGCGGACCACGTCCATGTCGTGTTCCACGAACACGATCGTGATGCCCTCGGCGGCGAGATCCGTGACGTGCCTGAGGAGCGACTGGGTGAGTGCGGGGTTCACTCCGGCCATCGGCTCGTCGAGCATGATCAGTTCGGGTTCGGTCATCAGGGCGCGGGCCATTTCGAGGAGCTTGCGCTGCCCGCCAGAGAGCGTGCCCGCGTACTCGTCACGCATGTGGTCGAGCTTGAACCGCTCGAGGAGGGCCTCGGCCCGTTCGGTGATCTCGCGCTCCTGGGCGCTCCAGATCGGCTTCACCAGCCCACGCCAGAAGTTCTCCCCTCGCTGGTTTGCCGCCCCGAGTTTCATGTTCTCGATCACGCTCAACTTGGTCAGCGACTTCGTCAGCTGGAAGGTACGCACAAGGCCCTTTTTTGCAAGCTTGCTGGGGGATTGGCCGTCGATCGACTCGCCTTCGAGCATCGAATGCCCGCTGTCTGGCTTGTCGAACCCGGTGAGCAGATTGAAGAACGTTGTCTTACCCGCGCCGTTGGGACCGATCAAGCCGGTGATTCGCCCGCGCTCGATTTCCAGATGATCAACGTTGACGGCGATGAGTCCACCGAAGGTCTTGCGCATGTCGTCGACGACCAGGATGGGATCCGGCTTTGCGACACCTGGTTCACGTGCGACATCAGCCAACGACGTGGTGGCCACGGACGCAGCGTTGTCACCTGTCATCGAGCATCATCTCCTCTTTCGAACCAAAGATACCCTGTGGCCGGAAGATCATCAGCAAGGCGAGGCTGATGCCCACGATCCAGAACTGGATCTGGTCCACCTGGCT